>JAFSPK010000107.1:0-8325 GCA_017443005.1 Acidaminococcaceae bacterium | reverse complement strand
CGCTTCATCCTGCTGGCGTTGGCTGCCGATGATGTACAGGGTGTCGGTGGCCAGCACTTTGCCCTGGGGATCGATGACCGCGGTCTTGCAGCCGGTACGGTACCCGGGATCCAGACCGATAACGGTATGGCCTGCGATAGGCTGCTGCAACAGCAGCTGCCGCAGGTTGACGGAAAATACGTTGATGGCCTGCTTTTCCGCTTTTTCAGTCAGCTCATTGCGGATTTCGCGCTCAATGGAAGGGAAGATCAGGCGTTTATACGCATCGGCACAGGCTTCCGCATACATGGCGGAAAAGACGGCGCCCTCTTTGATCTTCAGGAAGCGGTGCAGTTCTGCCAGCATGCTTTCTTCCGGATAATTCAGCGCCAGCTTCAGGTATTTCAGCTTTTCGCCGCGGTTTAGGGCCAGCGTGCGGTGGGGCGGCAGTTGTTTCACAGGTTCGCTGTACTCTTTGTACATAAGGAAATCCTTGCCGGTGACCTCGTCGGTTGCAAGGACGGAGGAAATCTGTGCGTTCTGCCATAAAATGCGGCGGATCAGGGCGCGTACATCGGCCCGGTCGGAAATGTTTTCCGCTACAATATCCTGGGCGCCCTTCCAGGCGTCGCTTTCCGCTTCCACGCCTTTTTCCGCATTGATAAAAGGCGCTGCCAGTTCGGCTAAGCTTTTTGGCGTATCTGCCTGCAGTACAATATAACTGGCCAGCGGTTCCAGTCCTTTTTCCCGGGCAATCTGCGCCCGGGTCCTCTTTTTGGGCCGGTAGGGCAGGTACAGATCTTCCAGTACCTGCATTTTTTCCGCGGCCATGATCTGCTGTTCCAGTTCCGGCGTCAGCTTTTCCTGTTCCCGGATGGAGTTTAAAATTTCCTCCCGGCGTGCGTCCAGATTGCGCAGGTATTGGGCCCGGGTTTCCACATTGCGGATCTGTTCTTCATCTAATGAGCCGGTGGCTTCTTTACGATACCGGGCGATAAAGGGGACCGTGTTGCCGTCGTCCAGTAATTGCAGCGCGGCTTCCGCCTGCGCCGGTTTAATGTTTAATTCTTTTGCCAGTAATAATACGATTTTCTCCATTAGTAAACATACCTTTCTTTAAAATGAAGGGATAAAAGAGGTTTGTGAATTTGCTCTTTCTTCACCATTATATCACTTGTCAAAGGGAAAAAGATACGATAAAATAATTTTATAATTTATATAGTTAGTAGAGCGCGTCTTTGAAAGCAGTATTTTACAGTTGTTGACGTGCCATTTTGGCAATTTTCAGGAGATATCAGACCTTATGATTGAAAAATATATTGAACACACATTATTGAAACCGGAAGCGACTACGGCAGATATAATCAAACTGTGCCAGGAAGCCCGTGAACATAACTTCCTGGGTGTTTGTATCAATCCCTGTTTCGTACCGCTGGCGAAACATCTGCTGGCAGGAATGGCGGTGAAAGTCGTGACCGTCGTAGGATTCCCTTTAGGCTGCGATGAGCCGGAAGTGAAAGCAGAAGCGACCCGTCGCGCGGTGCAGAACGGCGCTGACGAGATTGATATGGTCATCAACGTGGGCGCGTTGAAGGGCCGGGACAACGCCTATGTGGTGGAAGATATCCGCCAGGTAGTCGCTACGGCAGGGGAAGCCCCTGTTAAAGTTATTATTGAGACGTGCCTGTTGAATGAAGAAGAAAAAATCCGTGCCTGCCGGATGATTGCCCAGGCGGGGGCTGCGTTTGTAAAAACGAGCACCGGGTTTAACAAAGGCGGCGCGACGGTGGAAGATGTGGCTCTGTTGTCCGGGGAAGCAAAAAATCTCGGACTGCGGGTAAAAGCTGCGGGAGGAATCCGGGATTACGCAACGGCAAAGGCCATGCTGAAAGCTGGGGCGGAACGGTTAGGCTGCAGCGCCGGAGTCAGGCTGGCGGAAGAAGAGGCCCGGGCATGAGCTGTTTCCAGGTGGCAGTACTGGCCAGCGGCAGCAAAGGCAATGCGACCGTGATGCGCTGCGAAGCCGGTATGGTGCTGGTAGACGCGGGCATATCCTGCCGCCGTATCGTGCAGGGAATGCAGAAACTGGGCCTCCGTCCCGAGAATCTGGACGGGGTGTTTATCACCCATGAACACATCGATCATGTGAAAGGGTTGGAGACTTTTACCAAAAAGTACCCTGTTTCCATCTATGCCAGTGCCGGAACCTGGCGGGGGATTAAGCAGACATTGCCGCGGCTTGACCTGCAATTATGCAACCGGCATATCTTTGCGCCCCAGACGGAACTTACGCTGGGCGGTCTGCAGGTGCGCAGCTTTTCTGTATCGCACGATGCGCAGGAACCGGCCGGGTATTCGTTCCGGTGCAAGGGCCATACCTTCAGTTACGTAACGGATACCGGGTATGTCAGCGATATCGTAAAACGCGAATTGGACGGAGCCGAAGTGCTGGTAATTGAAACCAATCACGACCCCATCCTGCTGAAAAACGGAAGCTATCCGCCGATGCTTCAGAAGCGAATTTTAGGACCCCGGGGACACCTGGCCAACGAGACGGCCGGCCGTCTGCTGACAACGATGAAAGCATTGCCCCGGCAGGTTTTTCTGGCACATCTGAGTCAGGAAAACAATACGCCGGATCTGGCCTTGTCCACAGTCCAGGGTATTGTGACACAGCAATGCCCGAACGCAACGATTCAGTTCTATGTCACTTCGCAGGACGAAGTAGTAAAAAATAGAGAATGGGAGGATTACCATGAGCAAAACATTTTTGAATAAGGCAGGTAAATTAACCTTCAGCTTATTACTGGCGATGAGCATGTTGTTTAGCGGCTGCGGCGGCGACAGCGGCAAGGCTGCGGCTCCGGATGCCAACAAGAAACCGGCGGCTCCGGCAACGGAACAGGCGGCGCAGAAGAACGCTGAAAAGAAAGCGGAAGAAATTGATAAGAAGATGTCCGGCGCACGGAATACGCCTATCGTGCAGGCTGCTAAAAAGGTTGGGCCTACGGTCGTGGGTATTACCAACAAGGCGTATGTACGGGACTTTTTCAACCGGGTGCAGCTGGCGGAACGTGGCTATGGTTCCGGTGTTATCTATGATAAATCCGGTCTGATCGTGACCAATAACCATGTGGTGGACGGAGCGTCCGAAATCATCGTGAGCCTGGCGGACGGACGCAGTGCCCAGGGTAAAGTGCTGGGAACAGACGCAGCCACGGACCTGGCTGTAGTAAAGATTGATCTGGATAATCTGCCGGTTGCGGAGTTCGGTGACTCCTCTACGGTGCAGGTGGGCGAACCGGCCATTGCCATCGGCAACCCGCTGGGTATGGAATTCCGGGGCAGCGTAACGGTGGGCATTATCTCCGCCCTGAACCGTTCCGTGGAAATCGGGGAAAAGAAGTTCACCCTGTTCCAGACTGACGCAGCCATCAACCCGGGTAACTCCGGCGGCGCCCTGGTGAACGCGGACGGTGAAATCATCGGTATCAACAGCGCCAAGATTGGCGTATCCAATGTAGAGGGCATGGGCTTTGCCATTCCTATCAATAATGTAAAACCCATCATCAAAGAACTGGCGGCCAAAGGCCGGGTCGCTCACCCGTATGTAGGCGCGTCCCTTATTGACAAGGACATTGCCAAACATTACGGCTTCGATATGGACCTGCATGACGGCCTGTTCATCATGAAGCTGTCCAAGGGCGGCCCGCTGGCCCGTTCCGGCGCACGCACCGGCGATATCATCACGGAGTTTAACGGGGTGAAAGTTCATACCGTTGCCGCATTGCGGGACGAAATTGCGAAACACCAGGTGGGAGACCAGGTGAATATCACCATTCTGCGAAACGAGACCCAGATGACGCTGGCCGTTACCCTGCAGGAATATCCGAGAAACTGATTGACTCGAAAGGGAAGTTTTGCAGCAGAAACCTGCTTTTGCAATGAAGAAGTTTCAAACCGATGTGGCTGTATAAAAATTGAAGAGCCGCCCATACCTGGGCGGCTTTTTTCAACATCAGTCAGGTTGTTAATTATTTGCAACAAAAGTTACAATGTCTGCGTCATTGCCGGCACACGAATTTGATTGATGGTTCAAAAAATTTAACGGTGAATACCTATGAAGATTACCATTGCCTGCGTAGGCAAACTTAAAGAAAAATATCTGACGGCAGCCATGGATGAATATGTAAAACGGCTGCAGCCCTTCTGTAAACTGGAGATTATCGGTATTAACGAAGAAAAAATGCCGCAGGAGCCTTCGGAAGCAGAACGGGAGCAGGTGCTGGAAAAGGAAACACAACGGTTGCTGTCCATAATTCCGGAGCATTCCTATGTAATACTGCTGGACTTACAGGGAAAGCAGATTACCAGTCCGGAATTGGCGGAAAAAATGGACGCGCTGGCAGTACAGGGCGTCAGCCATATTACGTTTGTCATCGGCGGCGCTTTCGGCTATACGGATGCGTTGCGGAAAAAAGCGGACTTTCGCTGGTCCTTTTCCAAACTGACCTTTACACACCAGATGATCCGCGTGTTGCTGGCGGAACAGATTTACAGGGCGTTTAAGATCAGCAAGGGAGAAAAATATCATTGGTAAACGAATAAGAATTTGTATGATGGCGTAATGCGGCATGGAAAAGACATTGCAAAACGCTCACGGCTTGCTATTCCATGGACTCATTTGCCTGTGGTTTCGGAACTCGGGACTTCGTCCCTCAGACAGCCTTGCCACGACGGCAAATTTCATCTCATGGGATGACGCAACCCGTTCGAAGTTTTGCCCATGCCTTTTCCCTGCCGGAATCACATTACCGCCGCTTCCCCTTTTTTATAAAATGGTAATGCACCATACTCAATTTTAGTGTATAATGATTTTAGAAGGACTAGCTTTTTTTAAAAGTCTGAAAATAAATTCTTGACACCCGGAGGGAGGAGATCCGATGAAAACCTGGAAACGTTTGTTGCAGACGACTTGTGTTGCGGCTCTGGTAGGCGCCACGGCGATGACCGTGACGGCTTCTGCCGCAAAGGCGCCTTTGGCGAAAGCACCGGAAAAAATCCCCGTCATTCTGGACGCGGACATGGTGGATTTGTTTGATGACGGCGTAGCCTTACTGATACTGGCCCAGTCTCCCAAAGTAGACTTAAAGGGCGTAACGGTGGTGATCGGCAACAGCTGGGTAGAAGACGGCGTAGCCAGCACGATTCGCCATCTGGAAGGCATCGGCAGGACCGATATACCGGTTTTTGCCGGCAATAACAAACCGACCCGGCCCGGCCGTATTGAAAATATTAAGGCAGAAAAGAAACTGTGGGGCCGCGGCCACGACTCTCACTTGGGCGCAGCAGGGTATCCTAAGCCTGCTTCCTGGCAGGAAACGTACCGGGAACGGTATAAGAGCGAGCCTACCGTTGGGCCGAAGGCGGAAGACGCCAGCGATTTTATCATTCGTACCATTAAAGAAAATCCTCATAAAGTGACGATTGTAGGGATCGGCACCGGCGGCAATATTGCCAAAGCGTTGGAAAAAGATCCGTCCATCGCCCCGCTGGCTAAGGAAATCGTATACATGGCAGGCGCGTTCCTGCACGCGGGTAATGTAATGCCTACCGCGGAGTTTAATGTGTGGCTGGATCCGGAATCCGCAAAGAAGGAATATCGCGGAGCCTGGCCCAAACAGACCTTCTTCCCGCTGGATGTATGTGAAAACGAAAGAATCAATTACAAGAATTTCCTGGATCTGGAAAAGCGGGTAAAAAATCCCGTCTTTAAACATATGTGGGAAAATCATTACCAGACCCCGCTGTTCCGGAATAATCAAAAATTCGAGAACTATATCTGGGATGTACTGGCCGCGTCCTATGTGCTTGATCCGTCCATCGTTACCGAAGAAGTGTTCATGCCGGTTGACGTAAACGATACGTACTCCCTGTCTTACGGTGAGACGCTGGCCTTTGCGGGGCCGGGACCGGAAGGTTCCCAAAAGGCTCACATCGTACAGAAAATTGACCGCAAGAAAGTCTGGAAAATCGTAACGGATACCTTTGATAAATTATAAGGAACAGTTGAACCTGTGCCGTTCGCATGGTCGATGAAAAACATTACGGCGAACGGACCGGCGGTTCCAAGGTTATGTTGTAAACGTAGAGGAACTTATTTATGAATCTCTTTATCCCTGCTGAATTTACGGAGAATTATGCCCAGGCCGGCGTGAAAAAAGCGTCATTGCCAGTGGGTAAAATGCTTTTGCTGGGTATGCTGGCCGGTTTCCTGATTGCCATGGGCGGCGCTACGGCCAGTACCGCGTCCCATGCCATCCCCAATGCGGGGCTGGCAAAAATGGTCAGCGGTCTGCTGTTCCCCTTTGGTCTGGCCATGGTCATTCTTACCGGCGCAGAATTATTTACCGGAAACGTGTTAATCAATATTTCCGTGTTTGAAGGAAAAACAGGATTCGGTTCCATGCTGCGCAACTGGGTGTGGGTGTATATCGGTAATTTCTGCGGCGCCATTCTGGTAGCAGCGGGAATGGCGTTTTTAGGCTGCCTGAATTTGTCCGGCGGAGGCTTCGCCGTGTCGGCGATCAAGGTGGCGGCGGCCAAAAATTCGATTCCGTTTCTGACGGCGGTGGGACTGGGCTTTTTCTGTAACGTGCTGGTAACCATCGGCGTGCTGATCAGCCTGGGTTCTAAAGATACCATCGGACGTTTCATCGGCGCCTATATGCCGGTAGCTTTCTTCGTCATCTGCGGCTTTGAGCACAGCATTGCCAACATGTATTATGTGCCCGCAGGTATTTTTGCCGCGTCGAACCCGGCGTATCAGGTGCTGGCTGTGAAAGCCGGAGTCAATCTTGCCAATGTCAGCTGGGGAAGTTTCTTTATGGGAAATCTCCTGCCCGTGACGCTGGGCAATATATTAGGCGGACTTGCCATCAGTTTTATCTTTTGGTATTGTTACGGGAAAAAATAATTGGAACGGAATCTGGGATGAAGTGACCTGTTTGCGGTACAGTAAATAAAATGATGCTTTCAGAGGGGGGATGAACGTATGTCTAACGTCTTAACTCATTATCAGTATCTCCATTCGATTCCGGAACCGGGTTTCGAAGAAGTAAAAACTTCAGCCTATCTGGCAGAGAAACTGGCAGCGGCGGGGTTTAAGGTAACCCGGAACCTTGCCGGGACCACGGGTCTTGTGGCTGAATATGACAGCGGTGTGGCGGGCCCGGTATTCGGTATCCGGGCGGATATGGACGCGCTGACCCATATCATTGACGGAAAGAAAGAATTCCGTCATACCTGCGGTCATGATGCCCACAGCTCCATGCTGCTGGCAGCGGCGGAAGAAGCGCTGGCTTCGGGTATAATAAAAAAAGGCCGTTTTAAAGCAGTGTTCCAGCCTGCGGAAGAACTGGGCGCCGGCGCCCTGAAAATTCTGGAAAGCGGAATTCTGGAAGACGTAGATTATTTGCTGGGCATGCATGTCCGTCCCACGCAGGAATGTCCGGCGGGGGGGGCTATCTGTGAAATGCGTTATTCAGCGGGCTGCCAGTTCCGCGCCCGTATCAAAGGCAAACAGGCGCATGGCGCCAGGCCCCATCTGGGAATCAATCCCATTGACGCGTCTGCCTGCGCCATTTCGGCAGTAAACGCCATCCATATGGACCCGAGGATTCCCTTTAGCGTAAAATGTACCCGATTCCATGCGGATTCCGGCGTGTTTAATTCGGTTCCTGAATTCGCTGATATAACGTTTGATATGCGCGCGCAGGATAATCCCACTATGAAAGAAATGCGGGAAAAGGTCATACGGGCTATTGAAAACGGGGCGGCAGCTGTAGGAGCAAAAGCCGAAGAATTCGAGTTCTATACAGATTTCCCGGCAGCGGAAGGATTCGAACCGGAATTCGCGAAAGTTGTCCGGGAAAGCGTCGCGGAAGTTGTGGGAGAAGAGAATAGTATTCCGGCCTTTAATACGTCCGGCGGCGAAGATTTCTTCTGCTATCCTGTAAAGCTTTCACACCTGAAGGTCGGTTTCGTCGGCCTGGGCGTGGGCGCGGAACCGGGCCTGCATCATCAGGATATGCATTTTGATCCCAAATATCTGGAAAACGGAGTAAGCATCCACTGCAGAGTGATTGAAAAGATGTTAGGATAACAACAGAAAAGATTTTGAGATGAATCCATAAAAAAATCAGGCAACCCTCAATGGAGGGTTGCCTTTTTCTGTATGACGGGCATGCCGTCAGTCTGTGGTGAAAGTCCACAAGGGGCGTAGTTGCCGACGAACCCTATAGCGACTCCCAAGGTTTGTATCGTGAGGTACAGGCGAGAAGAAGG
>JAFSPK010000106.1:0-30540 GCA_017443005.1 Acidaminococcaceae bacterium | reverse complement strand
TCTGGTGCAGGAAGCGAGAAAAGAGTTTTGGGAAAACCGGCAACGTCACAGCAACACTTCCGGTCTGCTTGAAAAGCGTCCGTATCCGCTGGCTGCGGCGTCGGTAGGACCCTACGGCGCGTATCTGGCCGACGGTTCCGAGTACACGGGGGCCTATTCGGCAGATCGTCATGAACTGGCGGACTTTCATGCGGAACGGCTGGCGCTGCTCCTGGAAGCCAAACCCGACATTCTGGCCTGCGAGACGCTTCCCTTGTTCCGGGAAGCGGAAGCGATTCTGGAAGACCTTAAAAAGCATCCCGGGGCGCAGGCTTGGATAACCTTTACCTGTAAAGATGCCCGTTATACCTGCGGAGGCGATAAAATAGCCGACTGCGCCCGTTTTCTGGACAAGGAATCCCAGGTGGCGGCCATCGGTGTGAACTGTACGGCGCCGGAATTTGTGGCAGACCTGATCCGGGAAATCAGAGCCCATACGGAAAAACCGGTAGCGGTATATCCCAATTTGGGAGAAACCTACGATGCGGCGGATAAAGACTGGAAGGGTAAGTCACAGCCTTTTTCGGCTTGCGTGCAAAGCTGGTATGAAGCAGGGGCGCGCCTGATCGGTGGATGCTGCCGGACAACGCCGGAAGACATCAAAGGTATTGCCGCGTTGCGGCAGGAGTTATTTAAAACGTTGTAAGAATTTCCCTAAATTCCTATTGACATAGTATGAAATAAGTGCTATAACTATGTTTGAGAAGAAAAGAGCACGGATTCGTTTACCGACGCTTCCGTAGGAAACTTCTGAATTTAGAATAGAAAAGAAGGGAAACGTTATGGCTAAGATTTACAAAGGAACCCTGGGATTGATTGGCAACACGCCGTTGGTAGAGGTTGTCAATATTGAAAAAGAGTTAGGTCTGGAAGCTACAATCCTGGTAAAGCTGGAGTATTTCAACCCGGCAGGCAGCGTGAAAGACCGAATTGCCAAGGCGATGATCGAAGACGCAGAAGCGAAAGGCCGGCTGAAACCGGGCGCGGTCATCATCGAACCCACCTCCGGTAACACCGGCATCGGTCTGGCAGCCATCGCGGCGGCCAAAGGGTACCGCATCATCCTCACCATGCCGGAGACTATGAGTGTGGAACGCCGCAATATCCTGAAAGCCTACGGCGCGGAAATCGTACTGACGGAAGGCGCGAAGGGCATGAAGGGCGCTATCGCCAAAGCCGATGAGCTGGCGAAGGAAATCCCCAACAGCTTTATTCCCGGACAGTTTGTAAATCCGGCCAACCCGGCCATCCATAAAGCCACTACCGGTCCGGAGATCTGGAATGATACCGACGGCAAAGTTGACATCTTTATCGCGGGTGTAGGAACCGGAGGCACCGTAACAGGTACCGGCGAGTATCTGAAGGAACAGAACCCCAAGGTGAAAGTTGTGGCGCTGGAACCGGCCGATTCCCCCGTGTTATCCGAAGGCAGGGCAGGCGCTCATAAGATTCAGGGCATCGGCGCAGGCTTTGTACCGGAAGTACTGAATACCAAGCTTTACGACGAAGTGTTTAAAGCGGAAAGCGCGGACGCTTTTGCGGCGGCCAAACTGCTGGCGAAAAAAGAAGGCATCTCCGTAGGTATTTCCTCCGGCGCGGCGCTGCATGGGGCCATTGAACTGGCAAAACGCCCGGAGAACAAGGGCAAGGTCATTGTAGCCTTGCTTCCGGACAGCGGTGACCGGTATTATTCCACCCCGTTGTTTACGGAATAAACAGTGTTATTAAGGCGGCGTAGCCAAGCGTTTAAGGCACTAGTCCGCAAGACTATCATTCCCTGTGTTCAAATCCAGGCGCCGCCTCCAAATTATGTAATAAGAAGCTGTACCGTATAATCGGCCAAAGAGCCGGTGCGGTACAGTTTTTTTATACAAGCTGCTATTCAGATAAGAGTTGCCCGTTATCCTTTTCGCGTATCCAGATTCGGAGAACTGTATCGAATTTAACAAAAATTGCAGTATTTTACTCCTGTTGTTACGAAATTAAAACAATTATAAAAATACTGTTGACAAATTGGATTTGTTGGTTATAATAAGCATAACAAGTTTAAATCATACTAAACAAATATGAATAATATGATTTAAAAATACGATGAGAAGGAGGACGACCTGAATGAAAAAATCAGCGGTATTGCGTCGGGCAGAATCTTGTTCTATGCGTACACTGGCTGCTGTCATGTGTATGTGTTGTTGTCCTTGCGCGCTCAGCATGAATATGTGTAGAACAAGAAATGCCTGTTTATGTCTTCTGACATGATTGACGATTGCATCATCATACAGATTACGAAACAGACTGCGGTCTGTTTTTTTATTGCAAAAATTAAGGAGTAACGGTTTATAACGAAAGGGGTAGCATGATGAAATATAATTGGAAAAACGTATTGGCGGTTGCAGCAGTTTCTTTATTGACGGCAGGGCTTCTGGCCGGCTGCGGCGGCGTAAAGAAAGTGGAAAAAACAGATAAGCCGGCGGATGCCGGCGCGAAGAAGGTCGTGAAGGTCGCGCACAGGGCGGATTATGTACCGTACTGCTTCATCAATAAGGATAACCAGTCGGACGGTTTTGAAGTGGCGGTATTAAAGGAGCTGGCAGCAGCGCTGCCTCAGTACAAATTTGAATTCATTCCCACATCTGACGATGACCTGCTGATCGGCGTGGAAAGCGGTAAATATGACATCGGCGTCAAAGGTGCCTGGTACACGAAAGCACGCAAGGATAAATTTATCTTCCCGAAGCATTATATCGCGGCCAGCGTTATCGGCATCACGTTCCGGAAAGAGGACGAAGGAAAGATCAAAGACCTGGAAAGCTTTGCAAAGCTGAAAGGAAAGCTGGTTCCGATTGCACCGCAGAATGCACAGTACGCAGTGGTGCAGCAGTATAACCGGGAACATCCGGATAATCAGGTCAAGCTGGTTCCTTCGGAGAACTTTAAAGTGGATGAGGCGTATGGCTGGATACTGGAAGGCCGTTATGACGGGTACTTTAACATTGAACTCAACCACGTAAACAATGTGGAAAAAGAAACCGGCAAATATTATAAATTGAGAGATAAATTTGCCTATGTACGGCATCAGGCAATTCCCACCTATGCGTTGTTCAATAAGAAAGACCAGCAGCTCGCCGACGAGTACGACAAAGTATGGGAAAAGCTGCAGAAGAGCGGCAAGCTGCTGGAATTGGAAAACAAATATTTCGGCTTTGATATTTTCAAGCTTGTCAAAGGCGACGGCAAAGGAGAAAGGTGATAGAAGATGCGCCCGTTTGAGCCTCAGTTGATTCCACAGTATTTTGTGGAAGTGTTCCCGTACCTGAGCGTAACGCTGGGTGTTACGGTTTCCGTAATTATCTTCGGCAGTCTGCTGGGCGGTCTGATCGCCTGGGGAAAAATCAGCGGCGGGCGACTGGTTCGGAGCCTGGCTACAGGTTATACCTATATCCTGCGCTGCACTCCGTCCATCATTCTTCTTTTCCTGATCTTTTACGGTCTGCCCAAATTCGTGCTGGAAGCTTTTGGTTATGACATCAACGGGTTGAGCCGTGCGGTCTTTGTGATCATTTCCTTTACGTTGCTATATGCAGCCAGCAGCTCGGAAGTCATGCGCGCCGCGTACCTGTCTGTGGATCACGGGCAGTATGAAGCGGCGGTAAGTATAGGCCTCTCCTCCTTTACCGCACTGCGGCGGATCGTTCTGCCGCAGGCTGCGGTAGTGGCGTTACCGAATTTTGGAAACTCGGTGCTGAATCTGATGAAGGAAGGCTCGCTGGCCTATATGATTGGACTGATCGATCTGCTTGGGGAAGGGAATCTGATCATCTCCCGCCAGTATGGAGGCTCTGCGCTGGAAGTCTACACTGCAGTTGGGCTGATCTATCTGGGACTGGCTTTTCTGATCACAAGGTCGACGCTGTTGCTGGAACAAAAGCTGTTGCCACAGAAAACACGGCCGGAAAGGATACAGAAATAAAATGGAATTAGATTATGCGTTTATGGTCCGGACCTTTGGGCTTTTGCTGCAGGCCATACCGGTCACCCTCAAGCTTACCGCGGTGACGCTGGTGCTGGCAACGCCCTTTGCGTTCCTGCTGGCGCTGGCAAGGATTTACACCGTGCCGTACGTGGCAAAATTCGCATCCGTTTACGTTTCGGTGATGCGTGGCATCCCCATGGTTTTGCAGATTCTGCTGGTGTACAGCCTTCTGCCCAGTCTGCTGAACTATCTGTTTAAACGGGCGGGTATTGCGTATAACATTTTTGACCTGGATACAATCTGGTATGCCTACATCATCTTTACTCTCGGTGAAATCGCGGTTTTGTCAGAGGTTTTCCGGTCTGCGCTCGGCAGTGTCGGCGACGGGCAGATAGAGGCGGGGCTGTCGGTAGGCATGAACCGCCGGACGATCTACCGGCGTATCCTGATCCCACAGGCGCTGGTGACGGCCATGCCGAGCCTGTGTAATGTTACAGTCACGCTTCTCAAAAATACCTCGCTTGCATTTATGATGGCGGTACAGGATATTACTGCGACAGGCAAAATTGCCGCATCGTACGGATATAACTACGTAGAAGCCTATCTGGATGTGTTCCTGGTTTACATCATCGTATGCTCGCTGGTGCAGATCGCCTTCCGTATTTCGGAGAAGCATCTCGGACGGTTCCGCCACGCTTCCCAGACCAGCGGCTGAAAAGTAAAACTACTTAATTGAAAGGATGAATAAAGATGACTCAGAATAAACGTGAATTGGTAGAAGCAGCTTTACATAATAAACCGGTTGACCGGGTGCCTGTGGGCTTCTGGTTCCATTTTCTGGAAGACCAGCGTAATACGGATGCCGTCAGCGATCCGGCCCTGGAAGAACAGAATCTGGCGGGGCACAGGAACTTTATCGAATCCTGGCATCCGGATTTTGTGAAAATCATGACAGACGGATTTTTTCAATATCCGAACCCGGCTGTTGTCAGGCCGATCCGCTCGATTCAAGAAGCGGCGGATATCCGGCCTCTTGGCAGGGATTCTGCCTGGTTTACCCATCAGGTTGCATTTGCAAAGAAGCTGAGCAGCGCTTACGGAAAGGAAATCAAACTGTTTTACAATCTGTTCGCACCGGCCCGTACTCTTAACTTTGTGCAGGAAAAAGTGGGAGGTCAGTCGGATTTGGCTGTGTTTCTGCGCGAAGATCCCGAAACGCTGAAAAAAGTGCTGGACGTGATTGCGGAAGACTATGCCGCGCTGGCAGAGGCGCTGATCCGCGACGGCGGCGTGGACGGGATTTATCTTTCGGTCAACAACATAAATAAAGACGCTGTCGCGGCAGCCGATTATCAGGCTTATATCGCGCCCAGCGAAATTGCCGTCCTGGCGGGAGCAAACCGGGCAAATCCGGAAAATATCCTGCATATCTGCGGGTATGAAGGCTTTTTGAACCATCTGGAGTGGTACAAAGACTATCCGTTCCTGGCGGTTAACTGGGCCGCACATCTGGAGGGCGTGTCCCTGGCAGAAGGTAAAAAGCTGTTTGACGGCCGGGCCGTTATCGGTGGCTTCGGGCAGACGGAAAAAGATGTGATTTACGTGGGTACCAAAGCAGAAATAGAACAGGAAACAGAACGTCTGCTGCAGGAAGCCGGGACTGTCGGCGTAATTTTAGGCGCAGACTGCACGGTACCCAGGGATATCGATGTACAGCGGTTCAACTGGGTACGGGATAAAGCGGCGGCTGTAAAATAAGAAAACGGGTTGCCCGATTAACAGATGGGGGAGAGATTATGTTAAAGGTTACCGGGATTCACAAAAAATTTAATAAGCATGAAGTGCTGAAAGGAATAGACCTCACTGTTAACAAAGGGAACGTGGTTGTCATTTTAGGTCCCAGCGGCAGCGGAAAGACCACGCTGCTGCGCTGCATCAATTTTCTGGAAAAAGCGGACAGCGGGCATCTTGACTTTGATGAGATATCGCTGGACTATGATACCGTTACCGGAAAGCAGATCCATAACGTGCGGAAAAAGACGGCTTTCGTATTTCAGAATAACAATCTGTTCAACAATAAGACGGTGCTGGAAAATGTGGCTGAAGGCCTGATTTACGGGCATGGCGTGGAGAAGGCAAAAGCGATGGGGATTGCCAGACAGGCAATTGATAAGGTGGGACTGTCCGACCATTACGACTATTATCCTTCGCAGCTTTCCGGCGGACAGCAGCAGCGCGTCGGCATTGCCCGCGCCATTGCCATAGAACCGGAGGTGATTCTGTTCGATGAGCCCACCTCGGCGCTGGACCCGGAGCTGATCGGCGAAGTGCTGACGATCATCCGACAGCTGGCAAAGGAAGGGAAGACCATGGTAATCGTCACCCATGAGATGCAGTTCGCCAGGGAAATTGCTACCCATGTCATTTTTATGGAGGACGGCATCATTGTGGAAGAAGGTGATCCGGAAAAGGTGTTCTCCAAACCGGAAAAAGAACGGACGCGCCAGTTCCTGAGCCGTGTGCTGTCACCGGAATACATGATTTGAGAGTCGGTAACTTTATAACTGTTTCAACCTGAATCGCCTTGCATTGAGCCGGCCGCCTGGTTGCTTTTATTATCTTAGAGCAAATAGATAAAAACTCCGAATGCTGCCGTATGCATAACAGACAGCTTTCGGAGTTTCAGCTTATATTGGTCAGGCGTCCGTTTATTGATTAGGTGCCCACAGGTTCTTCTGCGATTATTTTGGCAGTGTCCGGTTCATGCTGCCGGTCTGATACCCGTCCATATCAAGGGTTACATAGGAAAACCCAAGACCGTGCAGGGTTTTAGAAACCTGTCGGCGGATTTCAGGCGCAGCCAGCCGAAGGATTTCATCCTGTCCGACCTCGATCCGGGCTATGGTCCCGTGAATCCGTACACGCAGCTGAGTAAAACCCAAATCCAGTAAAAGCTGTTCGGCTTTATCGACCATGGACAGCTTTTCAGGGGAAATCTCTTCACCATAGACAAAGCGGCTGGACAGGCAGGCAAATGACTGCTTGTTCCAGGTCGTCAGCCCCAGCTCTTTGGACAGTTGCCGGATTTCTTCTTTGTATAGCCCAACATACCGCAGCGGGCTGACCACATGAAGTTCGGCCACTGCTTTTAACCCGGGACGGTAATCTCCGTTATCGTCCATATTGGAGCCCTCGGCTACGTAGGCAAGATGATTTTCCTGTGCGATGGCGATGATCTTTGTAAACAGCTCATGCTTGCACAGATAACAGCGATTCCTGGGATTATGGCGAAATCCTTCGATATCTAGTTCTTCGCTGTCAACAATGATATGGCGGATGCCTTCCTTCCGGCAAAACGCTTCCGCTTCCTTCAGTTCCCTGACAGGAAAAGAACAGGAACGGGTCGTGACAGCAACGACCTGATCTCCCAGCACATCGTGAGCTACCTTTAACAGAAAGGTAGAGTCAACGCCGGAGGAAAATGCGATGGCAACACTGTTTAGATTATTAAGATACGCTTTAAGCGCTAATAGCTTTTTTGCAGGTGTGGTTGAATCCATAAAACCGTTCTCTCCTTTACCAAACCGATATAGTATTCATATGGAATTAATATGAATACTATAGAAATTCTAACAGATATAGGGAATCTGTCAATATGCTTTTTACTTTGTGACGAACTTAAAATTAATTCATATAATTCCTATTGACATACTATGAAATAAGTGCTAAAATCAGAATCACAAAATTTCGTAGTGTGCGGCGGCATAGCCAAGTGGTAAGGCAGAGGTCTGCAAAATCTTTATCCCCGGTTCAATTCCGGGTGCCGCCTCCAACTATAGGATTTGTGATTTTGTTGTGCATGGAAGGTATGCAGCTGAAAAAGTGGAGGGATGGTTATGAAAAAAATCGTGTTGCTCATCAGTATATTGTTATTAGCTGTTTCACTGGTGGGTTGCGGCGGAGATAATAAAAAAGCAGAAAAACCTGCCGCAAAAGAGATTAAGATTGGTGCTACGGCTGGACCGCACGCACAGGTTGTAGAGGCGGTGGCCAAAGAGGGGAAAAAGCAGGGACTGAATATCAAGGTCATTGAGTTTTCTGATTACATTACGCCGGATAAGGCGTTGGCTGACGGGGAAATCGATCTGGTCAGCTACCAGCACAAACCGTTTATGGAGAATTTCAACAAGCAGAACAAATCGGATCTGGTGGCTATCGGAAGAACGATCCTTATGCGCATGGGCATTTACAGCGATAAGCATAAAGATTTGAAGAACCTGCCGGAAAATGCGATCATTGCGATTCCCAATGATCCGACCAACGGCGGAAGAGGGCTGGTATTGCTGGAAAAGGCCGGACTGATCAAATTAAAAGAAGGCGTCGGATTTAAAGCAACAGCCAAAGATGTTGTAGATAATCCTAAGAAATTCCAGTTTAAGGAACTGGAAGCGGCTCAGCTGCCTCGCAGTCTGCAGGATGTGGACGTTGCCGTGATTACCATGAATTATGTGATGAGCGGCGGTCTTGATGTGAAGAAACAGGGGCTCTTCTGGGAGACGAAGGACGAGCCGCTGGCGGTTATGATCCTTGCCGTAAAAGGCAAGGATAAAGAGAACGCCACGTATTTGAAGATAGCGAAACTGTTCCATTCCGAAGGAGTACGTAAATATATAGCAGATACCTTTAAGGGAACGATTGTGCCGGCGGAATAAGTATATGGAAACAAGCAGATCGCGACAGAAATCGCTGCAGTTAACTGGAAGATAAGTGCTTAACGGAAATCTGCCGGACTGGCATTTTGGGAGGCTATTTATGGATTTTTCAACGTTATGTATTCACAGCGGTTACAAACCAGACTGTACGGGGAGCGTCAGCGCTCCGATTTATACATCAACAGCCTATGCCCATCCCGGTGTACAGCAGAGCACCGGGTATGATTACATCCGCACGCAGAACCCTACGCGGGAAAGTGTGGAACGCTGCCTGGCAGCATTGGAGGGCGGTACGAACGGCTTTGCGTTTGCGTCGGGTATGGCGGCACTGGCCTGCCTGCTGGAACTGTTCCAACCGGGGGACCATTTTATCGTTACTGCCGACTTATACGGCGGCTCGATCCGTCTTTTCAATGCAGTATCCCGGAAAAACGGACTGACTTATTCGGAAACGGATACCGGTGATCTGGAGGCCGTACAGCAGGCACACCGGCCAAATACAAAAGCCGTATACATTGAAACGCCGTCCAATCCTACCATGCAGATTACGGATCTCCGCGCAATCAGCGAATGGGCGCATGCCAAAAACCTGAAAGTGATTGTGGATAACACATTTCTGACCCCGTATTTCCAGAAACCGCTGCTGCTCGGCGCGGATATCGTCCTTCACAGCGGTACAAAGTATCTGGGTGGCCACAACGATCTGCTGGCGGGGATTCTGGTGACAAAAGAGGAAGAAGATACGGCAAAGATTAAATTTCTGCAGAATACCATCGGCGCGGTACTTTCTCCTTTTGACAGCTGGCTGCTGTTGCGTGGGCTGAAAACGCTGCCGCTACGGATGGAACGGCATGCAGTCTCGGCATTGCGGATTGCTAAATGGCTGAAGCAGCAGCCGCAGGTCAGAGAGGTGTTTTATCCGGGATTGGAGGATTCACCCCGTTATGCTGCAAATGTAAAACAGGTAAGCGGCTTCGGCGGCATGATTTCCTTTGAAGCAGAGTCAGAAGCGTTTGCCCGCAGCGTACTCTCAAAACTGAAGCTGGTTCTGTTTGCGGAAAGTCTGGGCGGAACGGAATCCCTGCTGACCTATCCGCTGCTACAGACCCATTCCGATGTACCCCGTGAGGAAGCGCTGGCAAAAGGCATCAATGAGCGGCTGCTGCGCCTGTCTGTAGGGCTGGAGGCGCCGGAAGACATCATTGCGGATCTGGAACAGGCCTTTGCCGCCGCTGCGCAGGAAGCGTAAATAATGCAGCAGATTGTTTTGCATAAAAAGTTAAGTTACCCGTTCTGCATATGCGCTTTGATTATGAAGGCAGGCTGACTTATCGAACAGCAGAAACAGGGAGGGCTCTTTCAATGAATTTGGATAACATCATCGATCGCCGCAATACCGATTGCCTGAAATTCGATGCTGCGGTTCGGCGCGGGTATCCGGAGGATATTTTACCACTTTGGGTAGCGGACATGGATTTCCCAGCTGCGCCGCCGATATTGGCGGCATTGCAGAAACGGATAGCCCATGGCGTTTTCGGATACAGCGAACCGGATCCGAATCGCTTTTTTCCTGTGTTGGAACGATGGTTCAGGGAACGCCACAACTGGCAGATTCAAAAGGACTGGCTGATCCAGACGCCGGGCGTGGTATTTGCGCTTGCCATGGCTGTCAAAGCGTTCACGAATCCCGGCGATGCGGTGCTGATCCAGCAACCGGTGTATTATCCGTTCAGTGAAGTCATTTTGGACAACGGGCGTCGCAGGGTGAGCAGCGACCTGATCCTGAAGGACGGACGTTATGATATTGATTTTACTGATTTAGAAAGGAAAATCGTAGAAAATAAGGTGAAGCTGTTTGTGCTGTGCAGCCCCCATAATCCTGTAGGGCGGGTGTGGACCAGGGAAGAACTGGAAACGGTTGCCGCTATCTGTCATAAAAATAATGTAATTGTGGTGGCAGACGAAATACATGAAGATTTTGTCTGGACGGAACGGCCACATATCCCATATGCTTCACTGGGAGAAGCATTCGCGCAGCAGGCTGTCATTTGTACCGCTCCCAGCAAGACCTTTAATCTGGCAGGACTGCAGGTCTCCAATATTTTTATTCCTGATTATGGACTGCGCAGAAGGTTTCATCATGAAATGAATGCGGCAGGCTACAGCCAGCTTAACACACTGGGCCTGATTGCCTGCGAAGCAGCTTATCAGTATGGCGCTCCCTGGCTGGAGGAGGTAAAACAGTATCTGTGTGGGAACATAAATTTTACCAAAGCATTTTTACAGCAGCATATTCCGCAGATCAGGCTGGTCGAGCCGGAAGGAACGTACCTGCTGTGGCTGGATTGCCGCGGGCTGGGGCTTGCCAATACCGAATTGGAAGATCTCATAATAAAAAAGGCTGGTCTCTGGCTGGACAGCGGCGCTATCTTCGGCACGGCAGGCAAAGGTTTCCAGCGCGTCAATGCAGCCTGCCCCCGCAGCGTGCTTTGGGAAGCGCTGGAACGGATACAGAAAGCCATCTACTGTTGATTGGAAAACTCAGAAACAGCTGTTCCTTAAAGGCTGCAGGTAAACGAAACAGAGGACTGAGATAATCATGAGAAAAGTGATAGTCGGGATGTCCGGCGGTGTTGACAGCGCGGTAACTGCTTACCTGCTGAAAGCCGCCGGCTTTGCTGTTACCGGAATCACACTGCGCACCTGGTCCGGTGCGGACGGGCAGGAAAGCCGCTGCTGTGAGATCAGCGATGCCATGCTTGTGGCACAGAAACTGGATATTCCGTATTATGCGGTAAATTGCATTTCCCGTTTCCGGGAAAAGGTGATCGATCCCTTTGTCGAAGATTACTTACATGGTCTGACGCCGAATCCCTGCGTAGACTGTAACCGCGATGTCAAATGGGAGCAGATGCTGTTGGCTGCGGCAAGGCTGCGGGCGGATTATATCGCTACGGGACATTACGCCTCTTTGGTCCGTCTGCCGAACGGGCGCTATACGGTACAACAGTCTGCCTTTGCCGAAAAGGATCAGACTTATATGCTGTACCGGCTGACCCAGGAGCAGCTTTCGCGTACCATCATGCCTCTGGGCAAACTAAGCAAAAAGGAAGTCCGCCATATTGCTGAAAAAGCCGGGTTGCCGGTAGCCCATAAAAAGGACTCCCAGGAGATATGCTTTGTGACCGGGGGCGGGTATGCAGACTACATTGAAGAAGAAACGGATGCACAACTTCCGCCGGAAGGCTGTTTTGTCGATGTGGACGGAAACATCGTCGGACGGCACAGGGGGATCATTCATTATACGGTAGGGCAGCGCAAAAGGCTGGGGCTTGCGTTGGGGTATCCTGCCTATGTTAAGAGCATCAACGCTGCGCATAATGAAATCGTGATAGGCGATGAACAATCTCTGTACAGTAAGGAAATCCTGTGCAATGCGCTGAATTTTATGAGCGTTGCGGGGATAGAAGCCGGAAACACGCTGCGGGCCAATGTGAAGATACGGTATCATCACAAGGGAGAAGACGCCTGGCTGAAAATGGAAGGCGAGGACACGATACGCATCATTTTTGATGAACCGGTACGGGCGGCCGCGCCGGGACAGTCGGCCATGTTTTATGATGAAGACCGCTGTGTCATCGGCGGCGGGAAGATTGTGAAAGCGGAATGATAATCAATGCTTCCGTATTTGTGAGGAAGCGCTTATGACCGAGTTAATCACATTATTCCCATTGACATACTATGAAATGAATGATACAATCAAAAATACGAAATTCAGAGAAACAAGGAGCATTGATTATGGCAGAAACGCTGTTAGAGATACATGATCTGCACGCCGGGGCTGCAGACAGGGAAATTTTAAAAGGTATAGATCTTACCATTCAAAAAGGGGAAGTACATGTCATCTTAGGTCCCAACGGCTCGGGAAAGTCTACCCTGATGAATGTGATTATGGGACATCCGGGCTATCAGGTGACGGAAGGCAGCCTGACGTTTGAAGGAAAGGATATTACCGTGTTAAAGACCTTTGAACGGGCCCGGGCCGGTATCTTTTTGTCTTTCCAGACGCCGGAAGAAATTCCGGGGATTACTGTGGAAAACATGCTGCGCACGGCGAGACAGGCGATAACCGGTAAACGGGAACGGATTTTTGGGTTCCGTAAAGAACTGAAGGAAATGATGGAAGATTTGCAGATTGACCCGTCCTACAGCGAGCGTTATTTAAACGTTGGGTTTTCCGGCGGGGAGAAGAAGCGCAATGAGATACTGCAGCTGTTAATGCTGCGGCCGAAACTGGCGCTGCTGGACGAAACGGATTCCGGTTTGGATGTGGACGCGGTGCAGATCGTATCCCGTGGTGTCAGCAAATTTCACAACGGGGACAATGCGTGCCTGGTCATTACACATAACGCCCGCATTCTGGACAAACTGAAGGTGGACCGGGTCCATGTGCTGATGCAGGGACGGATCGTGGAAGAAGGCGGGCCGGAACTGGTGGAACAGATCAACCGGGACGGGTTTGGACATATAAAAGAAACAACGGTGTGATGCGCTGCCTGTAATATAGATATATGAAGTTTTACAATGGTTAAGCTTGTAACGGGCAGGCACGAGGCTAAGAGTATGGAACAGCAAAAGACGTTTGTGGAAGATATCGAACGCACTCTGTACGATATCCGCAACGAAGACCATTCCGTGTATAAAACGGAGCGGGGACTGACAGAGGACATCATCCGGGATATTTCCCAGCAGAAAAAGGATCCGGCGTGGATGCTGGATTTCCGGCTGCAATCGCTGGAGAAGTATTATCAGATTCCATTGCCGGTCTGGGGACCGGATATTTCCGAATTAAATATGGACGACATCGTCACGTATGTCCGTCCCGGCGGGAAGATGGCGGGGAACTGGCAGGAAGTGCCGGAAGAAATCAAAGCCACTTTCGATCGTCTGGGGATTCCGGAAGCGGAACGAACCTCCCTGTCGGGGGTAGGGGCGCAGTACGATTCGGAAGTGGTGTATCACCGGGTGCAGAAAGAACTGAGCGACCAGGGGGTCATCTATACGGACTTTGAGACGGCGGTAAACGAATACGAAGATATTGTAAAAGAGTATTTTATGAAGCTTGTGCCGCCAAAAGATCATAAGTTCGCAGCGTTGCACGGGGCGGTCTGGTCCGGTGGTTCCTTTGTGTACGTGCCGGAAGGCGTGCATGTGGATATTCCGCTGCAGTCCTATTTTCGTCTGAATGCGGCGGGGGCGGGGCAGTTTGAACATACGCTGATCATCTGCGAAAAGAATTCCTGCCTGCACTTTATTGAAGGCTGCAGCGCTCCCCGTTATAATGTGACGAATCTTCACGCCGGCTGCGTGGAACTGTATGTAAAAGAGGGGGCGCGGCTGCGGTATTCGACCATTGAAAACTGGTCGCGCAACATGATGAACCTGAATACCAAGCGGGCGCTGGTGGAAAAGGACGGCCTGATCGAATGGGTGTCGGGGTCTTTCGGCTCCCATGTGTCGTGCCTGTACCCCAGCAGCATTTTGCATGGGGAGAATGCCCGCTGCGAGTTTACCGGCGTTACCTTTGCCAGTCGGGGACAGGATCTGGACACGGGGGCGACGGTGGTCATGCTGGCGCCAAATACAAGCGCCAATATCAACACCCGGACGATTTCCAAATCCGGCGGAGCAGCCACCTACCGCAGCGCCGTAAAGGTGACCCCCGGGGCCAAAGGGGCGAAATGCCTGGTCAATTGCGAATCGTTGCTGCTGGATGAAAAGAGCCGCAGTGATACGCTTCCGGTGATGGATATTGAAACCGATGATGTGGAAATAGGGCATGAAGCGAAAATCGGACGCATCAGCGATGAAGCGATCTTTTACCTGACCAGTCGGGGCATTGCGGAAGAAGAAGCCCAGGCTATGATTGTGCGCGGGTTTGTAGAACCGGTAGCCAAAGCGCTGCCGCTGGAGTATGCCGTGGAAATGAACAACCTGATCAACCTGGAATTGGTTGGCAGCATGGGATGAGGTAGCAGACATGGAAAAAGAAATATTCAGTACCCTTCCTGTGCCTACCTGGCGCTGGCTTGGGGTCAACGAAGCGTATCTGCCGGAAGAAATACAGACGTTGCCAGCGCCGGTCCGTAAAACGCAAATTGAAGTTCCGGCAGGGCAACATGTTACTCAGGTGATTGCCAACCGAACGGAACAGCGGACGGAAATTACAGCCCACGTATCGGAAGGCGGCTCGCTCCAGCTGGTTCAATTGCAGCTGCTTCCCCCGGATAAAGCCGGAACCTGCAGTGTAACGGTAACGGCTGAAAAGGACGCGCAGGTTTATTACACGGGGGCGGAAATCGGAGCGTCCCGTGTGCTTGCACAGGTGAAGATCCATCTGGCAGGCGATGGTTCCAAAGCGGACGTAGCGGCCTTGTATTTCGGCGACGGCACGCGCAGCATAGATTTGAATTATGTAATTACACAGGCAGGGAAGAAGACGGAAGCCAATATGCAGGTGCGGGGCGCGTTGCAGGACAGCGCGGCGAAAATATTCCGCGGTACCCTGGATTTTAAAGCAGGAAGCAAGGGCAGCACCGGCCGGGAAAAGGAAGAGGTCGTATTGCTGAACGAAGGGATTCGCAACCGCAGTGTGCCGCTGATGCTTTCCGCCGAAGAGGATGTGAACGGGCAACATGCAGTGAGCGCAGGCAGGCTGGACAAGTCTAAACTGTTCTACCTGATGAGCCGCGGGCTGGATGAGAAGGAAGCTCAGAAACTGGTGGTGGGCGCTTTGTTCGCCACGGTACTGGAGCGGGTTCCCGATGCGGAGCTGAGAGAGGAAATCAGCAGAGTGGTTGAGGAGCAGATCGAACATGAACAGCGTTGAATTCCGGAAAGACTTTCCGATATTGAACCGAAAAATGAACGGACAGCCGCTGGTGTACCTGGACAATGGCGCAACGACCCAGAAACCGGAGCATGTGGTGCGGGCGCTTTGCGGATATTACGGAGGCTGCAATGCCAATCCCCACCGGGGCGCCTACGAACTCAGCGTGAAAGCTACGGAAATATACGAACAGGCCCGGGCGCGGGTACAGCGGTTCATACATGCCGCCAGGCCGGAGGAAATCATTTTCACCAAAAATGCCACAGAGGCTTTGAACCTTGTTGCGTACAGTTATGGCCTGAACTTTGTACAGCCCGGCGATGAAATTGTGATCTCTGTCGCGGAGCATCACAGCAACCTTGTACCCTGGCAGCGGGTGGCCAGGCAAAGAGGCGCAAAACTGAAATATATGTATCTGGAAAAGGATGGAAACCTTTCCGAAGACGATATAGAGACCAAAATAACGGAGAAAACTAAAATTGTTGCTGTAACCCAAGTATCCAACGTGCTGGGCCTGGTGAACGACGTGCGGCGTGTTGCGGACAAGGCGCACAGCGTGGGCGCGGTTTGTGTAGTGGATGGCGCCCAGAGCACCGCGCACATGCAGGTTGATGTACAGCAACTGGGCGCGGATTTTTTCGCTTTCAGCGGGCACAAACTGCTGAGTCCCATGGGTATCGGCGTGCTGTACGGAAGAAAAGAACTGCTGGAAACGATGCCGCCCTTCCTTATGGGCGGGGATATGATCGAATATGTGGAAGAACAGGACACCACGTTTGCGGAACTGCCTGCCAAGTTTGAAGCGGGGACCCAGAACGTGGGCGGTGCGGCCGGTTTGACGGCTGCGATTGACTATCTGGAACAGTTTACCTTTGCCAGGATCGAACAGATTGAAAAGGAACTGCTGGATTACGCATTGCCCCGCTTGAGGGAATTGCCGTTCATTGAACTGTACGGCTGCGATACGCGGCGAAACAATAAGACGGGAATCATTACCTTTAATGTTAAGGATGTGCATCCCCACGACGTGGCAACGATTCTGGACGCGAAGGGGGTAGCGATTCGGGCGGGGCATCACTGCGCTCAGCCGCTGATGCGTTATCTGGGGCAGAACGCAACCTGCCGGGCCAGCTTTTACCTGTATAATACCCGGGAAGACATCGACCGCTGGATCGAAGCATTACAACAGGTAAGGAAGGTGATGCGACTGTGAACGGATTATCGGAGATTTACACGGAACTGATTGCAGAAGAAAGCCGTAACCCGGAAAACCGGCGTCATCTGCCGCATCCCACCTGCTGTGAAAAAGGGCACAACCCAAGCTGCGGCGATGAGATCACACTGGAACTGGAAGTGCAGGACGGCCGGATCGCAGATGCGTCCTTCACAGGGAACGGCTGCGCCATTTCCCAGGCATCCGCTTCCCTGATGATCAATTTAATCAAAGGGCAGTCTGTAGAAAAAGCGGGAAGCCTGATTGCGCTGTTCCAGCGTATGATTAAAGGCGAGGTTACGGATGTCGGCGAATTGGAAGAACTGGAGGACGCAGCGGCGCTGCAAAGCATTTCCCATATGCCGGCGCGGGTAAAGTGTGCGCTGCTTTCCTGGCGAACATTGGAAAAAGCGCTGGATAAACCCGGGAGGGGATAGATATGAAAATCCCATTGCGTTACCAGGTTTCGGAATACGACTGCGGGCCAACTTCCCTGCTGAACGCCCTGAATTACCTGTTCCAGCGGGAAGAGATTTCGCCGGAACTGATCCGTAACATCATGCTGTATTCGCTGGATTGCTACGGCAGCGGCGGCGTGCCGGGGAAACGCGGTACTTCCCGCATGGCCATGATGTTTCTCAGCAACTGGCTGGATGGCGTGGGCAAGACCGGTATCCTGCCGGTAGAAAGTCGTTACCTTTCCGGCAGGGACGTGCGCATGGATGCCCACAGTACCCTTGTGGACGCGCTGCACCGGAACGGCGTGGCGGTGGTACGGCTGTATCTGGACGGGGAGCACTATGTGCTGCTCACCGGGGAAAAGGAGGGACGCGTTTATTTGTTCGATCCTTATTACCTGCCCGACGGGCTTGCGAAAACTGAAATAGAAAACACGACGAACCATCCGTTCCATTACAATCGTATCGTGCCCTTTTCATATTTTAACCGGGAAACGCAGGTGCCTTACGCATTGGGCAGTGAAGCGGAACGGGAAGCGGTGCTGCTGTTTGATACGCGGACGAAGCTGACGGAAGAAAAGGCCATCGAGTATTTCATTTAAGCGGGGTTTTTCTAATATGTGTTTCGCTAATTGAATATCATCTTTTAATAATACAGATAATCAAACAAACCGGTATCGGTCATAAGCAGGCTGATACCGGTTTTCCGGTATTTTGCGCGTCATTTTCTGAATCAGGTTGGCATATGGTATAATAAAACAGACGTAAAACCATTGGCAGCTTTATATTTGATTTTTTGAAGAGGTTGAAACACTATGAAACGAAAGGCAAACGTGCACATCATCGCAACCGGCGGCACCATCGCCGGGCGGGCGGCTTCGGCGGCGGCCACGGTAGGCTATAAAGCAGGGGAACTGACGGTTGGACAGCTCATCGCTTCCGTACCTGGGCTGGATAAGCTGGCGAACCTTTCCGGCGAGCAGCTTTGCAATATCGACAGCAAAGATATGCAGGAAGCAATCTGGCTGCAGCTGGCAGAGCGAGTGGAGGCCGCGGCAGAGCGGAAGGATGTAGACGGCATTGTGATCACCCACGGTACGGATACCCTGGAAGAAACGGCGTTTTTCCTCCAGTTGACGGTAAAGACGGACAAACCCATTGTACTGACAGGCGCGATGCGTCCGGCTACGGCCATCAGCGCGGACGGTCCCATGAACATCTGGCAGTCTGTACAGGTTGCGGCAGATAAAAGCGCAACAGGGCGCGGCGTACTGGTGGTGATGAACGGACAGATCAACGGGGCGGAAACCGTTACAAAAGTCAACGTCAATGCGTTGGAAGCGTTCCAGTCTCCGGGAAGGGGCCCGAGGGGCGTTATAATCGATGAGAAGATCTGCTGGAATGAGAGCGGCGCATGTACGTTGCCAACCCATAGCGGATCTGTTTCTGTAAAGAACCTGACGCAGCTTCCCAAGGTGAGGATCATCTACGGCTATGTGGGCGGCGACGACGGGCTTTTCGTGAAGGCAGCCCTGCAGAACGGAGCCAGGGGCTTAGTGTATGCGGCTTGTGGAAACGGCAGCGTGCCGGAAAAACTGACGGGCCTGTTAAAGGAAACGGTTGCTTCCGGCGTGCCGGTGGTAATTGCTACCCGTTGCGGCGGCGGTATCGTGGTGCTGTCAGAGGCGATGACGGCGGTAAACGGCTTTATCCCCGCCGGTCCGCTGAATCCGCAAAAAGCGAAAATACTGCTGCAGCTGGCGCTGACGAAAACAAGCGACGTGACCGAGATACAACAGCTTTTTGCTTCCTTTTTATAATTTTGGTTGACGAATCCTGTTAAGTTAACTATAATTATGTTAACGTTAACATTGAATTTGTTGACTAAAATACAGAAAAGAGGCAACATGTTATGACCATTGCGGAACTGACGGAAAAGATACTTAAGGAAGGGTACCGGATCACCCGTGAAAATCTGGACAAGGAACTGCTGTTAACGGCAGATCTGGAAGAAATGCTGGATTGTGCCGGCAAACTGCAGAAGCATTTCTGCGGGAATCTGGTGGACTTCTGCTCCATCATCAACGGGCGGAGCGGACGCTGCAGTGAAGACTGCAAATACTGCGCCCAGGCCGCCTGCAACCATACTGGCATTGACGAATACGGCTTTTTGCCGAAAGACAAGATTTTTGCGGCTGCAAAAGCAAATCAGGACGCGGGTGTGAACCGCTTTGCTATCGTCACGGCGGGCCGGGCGTTAAAAGGCAAAGATTTCGATAAAGCCATTGAAGCCTATAAAGAGATGCACGCAAAGCTGAAAATCGAACTTTGCGCTTCCATGGGGTTTATTGACGCGGAACAGTTCCGCCGCCTGAAGGAAGCGGGCGTTACCAGCTATCATCATAATATCGAAACCTCCCGCCGCAACTTCCCGAATATCTGTACCACCCACACCTTTGAGGATAAGATCCGAACCATAAAGATTGCCCAAAAAGAAGGCATGTGCGTTTGCTCCGGCGGTATCATCGGCCTGGGGGAAACCTGGGACGACCGTATCGATATGGCGCTGACGCTGGCCGAACTGGGAATTGAGTCCATTCCGCTGAACGCCCTGATGCCGATCAAGGGCACGCCGCTGCAGGATACCCCGCAGATTTCCGCGGAAGATGTGGCCCGTACGGTCGCTATCTTCCGTTTCATCAACCCCACGGCAAACATCCGCCTGGGAGCGGGCCGCGGCATTCTGCCGAAGTCCGGGGAGACGGTCATCGGCCGGGGGGCGTCCGCTTCCATTACCGGCAACATGCTGACCACGGCCGGCGCTGCGACGATTGCCAGCGACATGGAAATGCTGAAGAAGCTGGGGCTGACGAATAAGCCTGAAGAAGCCGTACTGCCTGAGTAAATTTCCAAATTTCTTCTTTACAAAACGGTTACGGGGTATTATAATAACTCCATAAGCAACAAAGAGGTTGCGGATAGTTTTATCCGTTTCTCTTTGTTGCTTTTTTTATTTGCAAAGGAGCCTTTTACATCATGGCATGGGTCAATGAGAATTTTACCGCCTTGCAGGACAGTTATCTGTTTTCGCAGGTGGCGCATAAAGTGGCGGCGTATTCTGCCGCCCATCTGAAACAGAAGATCATTCGTCTGGGGATCGGCGACGTGACGCTGCCCCTGGCGCCGGTCGTAGTGGAAGCGATGCAGAAAGCGGCAGCAGAAATGGGCGTGAAAGAAACCTTTCGGGGTTACGGACCGGAGCAGGGCTACGGCTTTCTGCAGGAAGCGCTGGTGAAGTATTACGCTGGCTTCGGCGTTACGCTGGAAGCTTCCGAGGTCTTTATCAGCGACGGTGCGAAAAGCGACTGTGGCAATATTACGGATATTTTTGACGATGCCAACGTGATCCTGGTTCCGAATCCGGTCTATCCGGTCTACCTGGATACCAATCGCATGAGGGGACGAAAGATCCGGTTCATGGAGGGAACGCCGGAGAACGGGTTCCTGCCCATGCCGGATCCGGCCGTTAAGGCGGATATCATTTATCTGTGCTCCCCCAATAATCCTACCGGGGCTGCCTATTCCAAAGCGCAGCTCAAAGAGTGGGTGGCGTATGCCCGGCAAAACGGCGCGGTGATTCTGTACGATGCAGCCTACGAAGCGTTTATCGAAGACGGGGAACTGCCCCGCAGTATTTTCCAGATCGAAGGAGCGAAGGAATGCGCTATTGAGCTTTGCTCCCTTTCCAAAACGGCGGGATTTACCGGTACCCGTTGCGGCTATACGGTAGTGCCCCTGGCGTTGAAACGCAAGACCAAAAGCGGTAAGGAACTGTCGTTGAATAAGATGTGGCTGCGGCGGCAGACCACCAAGTTCAACGGGGTTCCCTATGTGGTACAGCGGGCTGCGGAAGCGGTCTTTACGCCGGAAGGGCAGAAACAGTGCCGGGCCAACCTGGCCTATTATAAGGAAAACGCCCGGCTGATCGGCCAGGCGCTGGAAGAAAAAGGGATTTTATATTACGGCGGCACGAATTCGCCTTATATTTGGCTGCAGTGCCCCCGGCAGATGAAGTCATGGGAGTTTTTCGATTTCCTGCTGGAGAAGCTGGGCATCGTAGGTACGCCGGGTTCCGGCTTTGGCAGCCGGGGGGAAGGCTGGTTCCGCCTGACCGCCTTTGCCAGCCGGGAAGCTACGGAAGAAGCGGTGGCACGGCTGCGTAAGCAGTTGTAACAAGCAGTTAACTCAGCAACAAAGACGTTGCAACTGGACACTCAGTCCAACCGTCTTTGTTGCTTTTTATTTTTAAGGAAGCACTGATTAAATGGGGTTGTATGATTGACGCAGCCATTTATCAAACGCGCCGACAAGCGTGCAGATGAATTAATCAGCGCTTCCATAGAAAAGAGAGAAAAAAGAAAAACCAATTCAGGGAGGCAGTCTTTATGTGTGGAATTGTTGGATTTACCGGTGCGCAAAGCGCCGCGCCGCTCCTGCTGGACGGATTGAAAAAACTGGAATACCGGGGCTATGATTCGGCAGGCATTGCCGTCATGGACGGACAGAAGATTACCGTGAGCAAGGTGACGGGGCGCATCGCGAATTTGTGCGAGAAAACCCGGGACGGGGCAGACGTGCCCGGGTCGACAGGGATCGGTCACACCCGTTGGGCTACCCACGGGGCGCCTACGGAAGAAAACGCACACCCCCATCTGAGCAATGACGGCCGTTTTGCGGTGGTACACAACGGCATCATCGAAAACTATATGCAGTTGCGGGACGAACTGATTCGTGACGGCTACCATTTTGAAAGTGAAACCGACACGGAAGTCATCGTCCATCTGATAGAAATGTATTACCGGGGCAACATGCGGAAGGCGTTGCTGAAGACGACGAACCGTCTGCAGGGTTCCTACGCGCTGGGCGTCATCTGTTCGGAAGAACCGGGCAGGATTTACGCGGTCCGGGAAGCCAGCCCGCTGATCCTGGGGGTCGGCATCGGGGAGAACTATTTCGCTTCCGATGTGACGGCTCTGGTGAACCACACCCGTAACGTGATTTATCTGGAAGACGGCGAATTCGCGGAACTCTCCTGCGAAACCATCAAGATATTTGACTGTACCGGTCAGGAAATCCGGAAGAAGGTTACCCGCATCTTGTGGGATGTGCAGGCGGCGGAAAAGGGCGGCTATGAGCATTTCATGCTGAAGGAAATCATGGAACAGCCAGGCGCGGTGAAGGCGACCATTGCGCCCCGGATCAAGGAGGGGAAGGTCGTATTTGAAGAACTGGGCTTAACCGCTTCTGAAATCGGGGAGATCCGCAAGATTATCATTACCGCCTGTGGTTCGGCCTATTATGCGGGCTGCGCCGGGAAATATGCCATTGAAAAGCTGTGCCGCATTCCGGTGGAAGTGGTGCTGGCCAGCGAACTGCGCTACAGCGACCCGCTTATTGATAACCGGACACTGGTCATTGTGATATCCCAGTCCGGGGAAACGGCAGACACCATTGCGGCCCTGAAGGAATGCAAGGCCAAAGGAGCCAGTACGCTGGCGGTGGTCAATGTAGTTGGCAGCACCGTGGCCAAGTTGGCGGATTATACCGTATACACCTGGGCCGGCCCGGAAATTGCCGTGGCCACTACGAAAGGCTATACCACCCAGGTGACGGTGCTGTATTTACTGGCCGTCTATTTTGCGGGACAGCTGGGACGTACGGAAGGCGAAGACCGGAAACTGCTGACTGCCCTGCAGGCGCTGCCACGGCAGATCCAGCAGGCCTTTGACCTGAACGCATCGATTCCTGCGCTGGCGAAGAAGTATCACGCCAGCAAATCCCTGTTCTTTATTGGAAGGAACACGGATTACGCCATCGCCCTGGAGGGCGCGCTGAAGATGAAAGAAATATCCTATCTGCATGCGGAGGCCTACGCGGCAGGGGAGTTAAAGCACGGGACCATCGCCCTGATAGAAGAGCACCAGCCTGTCATTGCCTTGTGCGGCAATCCCGCCATCATGGAAAAGACCCTGAGCAATATCGTGGAAGTGAAGTCCCGGGGCGCGGAAGTGCTGGCCCTGACCTTCCGGAACAATCAGAAAATCGTTTCCGTTGCCGATGACCTGCTGTTTATCCCGAAGATTGACGCCCTGTTTTCCGCAGTGGTGGAAATTGTACCGTTGCAGCTGCTGGCCTATTACGTGGCCAGGGAAAACGGCTGCGATATCGACAAACCGAAAAATCTGGCCAAGTCGGTAACGGTTGAATAGAGGCTGCGCAAATGCAGCTGCATTGCGTTTTGACTCATATCCCAACGTTGCATTCATCTTATTTATGTTGAGGAACATGTTGTTCCGGAAGCAGCCCGACAGCCGCGTTATTTCTGCGTAATGAGGGGGCAGAAGCGGCTGCTCCGGGCTGTGGACAGAAGACTTGCATAAGCGTATATAGCCAGGAACGCCGGAACAGGAAACGGAACCTCCGGGTTGTCCGGTTGTGTGTAAGGCGGTTCCCGGCACAGAAAGGAGAGGCGAACATGGTTAATGTCCCGAAATTATTTGGCAGTCTGACGTTTAATGAACGGGTGATGAAGGACCGGCTTCCGGCCAAAACCTTCCGCACGTTCCGCAAGATGGTGGAAGAGGGTCTGCCCCTGACAAGGGAACTGGCCGATATGATGGCGTATGCTATGAAAGACTGGGCGCTGGAAAACGGCTGCACCCATTTCACCCACTGGTTCCAGCCCATGACAGGGATTACGGCGGAAAAGCACGACAGCTTTATCGCCCCGGCGGCGGACGGCCGGGTCATTATGGACTTCTCCGGCAAGGATCTGATCCAGAGCGAACCGGACGCTTCCAGCTTTCCCTCCGGCGGCCTGCGCGCCACCTTTGAAGCCCGCGGTTACACCGCCTGGGATCCTACCAGCTACGCTTTTATCAAAGACGACTGTCTGTACATTCCCACCGCGTTCTGCTCCTATACCGGGGACGTACTGGACAAGAAGACGCCTCTGCTGCGCTCCATCGCCGTATTAAGCGAAGCGGCCAGACGGCTGCTGGCGATTCTCGGCATACATACAGAAAAAGTCATCACCAACGTGGGCCCTGAACAGGAGTATTTCCTGGTAGACAAGGCCATGTGGGAAAAACGGAAGGACCTGGTTTTTGCGGGCCGCACCCTGTTCGGGGCCAAGCCGCCCAAAGGGCAGGAGATGGAAGACCATTATTTCGGAGCCATCAAACCCCGGGTGAAGGCCTTCATGGCAGAACTGGACGAAGAACTGTGGAAACTGGGCATTCCGGCTAAAACAGAACATAACGAAGTCGCCCCCGCCCAGCATGAACTGGCGCCTGTATACACGTCCGTGAACCTGGCCTGCGACTACAACCAGCTGACCATGGAATTTATGAAACGCATCGCCTTAAAGCACGGCATGGTCTGCCTGCTTCACGAAAAGCCTTTTGACGGCGTGAACGGCAGCGGCAAGCACAACAACTGGTCCCTCTCCACCCTGGAAGGGAAAAACCTGCTGGATCCCGGCAGCGACGCGTATCACAACAACCAGTTCCTGCTGTTCCTGGCGGCCATCATCAAAGGTATCGATGAATATCAGGATGTGCTGCGTGGTACCGTGGCCAGCGCGGGCAACGATCACCGTCTGGGCGCCAACGAAGCGCCACCGGCCATCATCAGCATCTTCCTGGGTACAGAACTCACCGGGGTGTTGGAAGCCATTGCTTCCGGGCAGGAGTATAAAACCAACGGTCATATCCAGATGAAACTCAGCGGCAACACCCTGGCCGCGGTGAGCAAAGATAACACGGACCGCAACCGGACGTCTCCCTTTGCCTTTACCGGCAACAAGTTTGAATTCCGCATGGCAGGTTCCCAGGCCAGCCTGGCCTGTCCCAACGCCTACCTGAACACTATTGTGGCAGAAGAACTGGAGTGGGTGGCGGATAAGCTGGAAGGCACCGCGCCGGAAGAACTGGACGCCGCCGTGAAAAAACTGGTAAAAGAAATCTACCTGGACCACAAGCGCATCGTGTTCAACGGCAACGGTTACACCGAAGCCTGGGTGGAAGAAGCGGCGAAGCGCGGACTGTATAACAATAAATCCACGCCGGAAGCCCTGGCCTGCATGACCAGCAAGAAGAACGTGGACCTGGTGGTGAAGCACGGCATTTTTACCAAGACGGAAGTGCTGTCCCGTTGCGAGATCCAGTACGAACTGTACAACAAGACCCTGAACATTGAAGCCCTGACCATGCTGGATATGCTGCATAAAGACCTGCTGCCGGCTGCCAAAAAATACCTGAAAGACCTGTCCGAAACCGCCCTGAACGAGAAGGCGCTGGGGCTGAAACCGGACGTGGCGTTTTTGAAAAAGCTGCAGGATGCCACAGCGGCTATGTATAAAGACGGCGAAACCCTGGCGAAAGAACTGGCCAAAGCAGAAGCCATCGAAGACCAGAAAAAGGCCAGCGCTGTGTATCACAACAAAGTGCTGGCGGCCATGGAAGCGCTCCGCAGGAGCGGAGACGGGGTGGAAGTGCTGCTGGGCAAGGAATACCTGCCGTATCCGACCTACGGTGATCTGCTGTTCGGCATCAACAGCTGAACATAGCATCACAATAAAGACTCTCTCTTACATTTTTTTACGTTTCCTTTGTTTGGACAATGCTGCCGGGAAGACGCATCCCGGCAGTGTTGTCGATTTTTTTGTGTTTGGGATGAGTCTTTTCCTGATATTTTACCAGATCTTAGACCTGTCAGGGCTGCTCTTGCCTTTTCACATTAACTTTATGGAAATCCGCGAAGAATTGTGCTATACTGTAATTGTACAGGGCTTTTCTCTGCGTTGCGTGCGGGCAGGGAAGTGAAAAGCTTTGGACCGGAGGCAATCGTTCCGAATCACGAAAGGGATGATTGCATGGAAGAAGTTTTAGAGGAAGTTGCACAAGTTGGAGTTCTGACCGTTGAGAACCTCAACCGCATGAATGACGCGTTTGCCAAATTTATCTTTGCGAACGAAGCGCGAAAGTTGCTGACGCTGGATTTGGTCAATAGTTTCTTTGAGTTTGAAGGAACGGCACAGATTACAGATTTTAAATTCAGCGACAGAGAATTGGATCCGGACAGAAAACGGGGCAAAGGCGTGGTTTTGGACGTGGTTGGAGAGAGCAGCGACGGGACTTTAGTGAATGTGGAAATTCAGCTTCAGCAGTTTGATGACATGGACAGGAGGACGTTGTATTATTGGGCGCAGTTATACACCCGTCGACTGTTGAGCGGGGAAGATTACGAAAACCTGAACCGTACGGTGGCTATCAACATTCTGGATTTCAGGCTGTTTTCGGATGAAATATGGCCGGACTACCACAGCTGTTTTGCAGTGTTGAACACGAGAAACGTGGAGCATGCGCTGACGAAGGATTTGGAAATTCATTTTGTGGAATTGCCGAAGCTGACAGTCACAAAAAGGGAAAATACCCGGCATCTGGAACGCTGGTTGCGGTATTTATCGCCGAAGACGACTATGGAAGAGAGGAGACGGCTGGCAATGGAAGACGCAAATATTCATACCGCGATGGAAGCGGAGAAGGAGTTTGTGAAGAATCCGATTTGCATTACTGCTTATGAACAGCATCAGAAGTATTTGCGCGATAAACATGCCCGGGAAAAGTATTTGCGCAAAGAAGGCGAGGCTAAAGCGGAAAGCGATATGATTAAGACGTTACATGCGAGCGGCATGAGCGCAGAAGAAATTGCTGCACGGTTGCAAAAGGATATCGCTGTCGTCCGGCAAATTCTTCAATAAGTTTGACCATTTTAGCGAAACAGTTAGCAGTATTGCCACTACTTAAACAACAATAAATAGGAGCGCTTGTCTCCGAAATAAAACGCACGCAGGCGTGGCTTGTTGAAATAACAGGCCACGCTTTTTTGCTATAAAAATCCGATTTTGGCAGAACAGCTGGCAAATTTCTATTTTGCGTCAATCGTCGAAATCCCCATGGTCACTTCTTCCAGTACATCCAGCAGCATGCGGACGGTGTCCAGGGAGGTGAGCATCACCACATTGTTCTGGGCGGCTACCCGGCGGATGGCCACGCCGTCGCCGTAGTGGACGCCGGAGAGGATGGCCCGGGTGTTGATGACGTAGCTCACATACCCAGCACGAATCGAGTCCAGTATCTCTTCGCTGCCCTCGCTGGGTTTGTGGCGGATCCGGGTGCGGATGCCGTGCTCCCGCAGCACTTCCCCTGTCAGGGTGCTGGCTTCGATGTTGAAGCCCATGTTGTAGAAGCGGCGGATCAGCGGAATGGTTTCTTCCTTGTCTTCGTCTGCCACGCTGACAACGATGGCGCCGTAATTTTTCAGGGTCAGGCCGGAGGCAATCAGGGCCTTGAAGGCGGCCCGGTGCAGCTTATCGTCGTAACCGATGGCTTCCCCGGTAGACTTCATTTCCGGCGAAAGATAGGCGTCCATGCCCCGGAGTTTGGAGAAAGAGAAGGCGGGACACTTCACATAGTACCGGCTCTTTTCTTTCGGATACCGTTCGGTGATGCCCTGTTCCCGCAGGGACACGCCCAAAATGGCCAGGGTGCCGATGTCCGCCAGACTGTAACCGGTGGCCTTGGATAAGAAGGGGACGGTCCGGGAAGACCGTGGGTTTACTTCAATAATATAGACCTGTTCGCTGGCGTCCACGATGAACTGGATGTTGAACAGTCCTTTGATGCCGATGCCCAAACCAAGCTTCTCCGTATAATCCAGTATGGTTTCCTTCACCTTTTCGGACAGGCTGTAGGAAGGATATACGCTGATGGAATCGCCGGAATGGACGCCGGTCCGTTCTACCAGTTCCATGATGCCGGGCACGAACACGTGCTCCCCGTCGCAAACCGCATCCACTTCCACTTCCTTGCCCCGGATGTATTTATCTACCAGCACTGGTTTGTCTTCGTCTACCTCCACCGCGGTTTTCAGATAGTCGTGCATATCCTTTTCCTTGCCCACGATCTGCATGGCCCGGCCACCCAGCACGAAGCTGGGACGCACCAGGACGGGGTACCCGATGCGGCGGGCCGCTTCCATGCCGGCCTCGATACTGGTGACGGCTTCACCCCGGGGCTGGGGGATGTGCAGGGACAGCAGCAGCTTTTCAAACAGGTCCCGGTTCTCCGCCCGGTCGATGGCGTCGCAGTCCGTGCCGATAATCTTAACGCCCCGTTCCTTCAGCGGGTCCGCCAGGTTGATGGCCGTCTGTCCGCCTAAAGTGGCAATAACACCTTCCGGCTGTTCCAGTTCGATGATGTTCATCACGTCTTCCGGGCAGAGTGGCTCGAAGTACAGCTTGTCGGAGCAGGTGTAGTCGGTGGAGACCGTTTCCGGATTGTTGTTGATGATGATGGCTTCATAACCTGCTTTCTGGATGGTCTGCACCGCATGTACTGTGGAGTAATCGAACTCCACCCCCTGGCCGATACGGATAGGACCGGAACCCAGCACTACGATCTTCTTTTTATCCGAAACACGGGACTCGTTTTCTTCTTCGTAGGTAGAATAGAAGTAGGGGATATAGCTTTCAAATTCGGAAGCGCAGGTGTCAATCATTTTATATGTCGGTCTGACGTCATTTTGTTGTCTGAAACGATAAATATCTGTTTCCGTTTTGTTCCACAGCAGGCCGATTTCTTTATCGGAGAAGCCGTGTTTCTTGGCTTCCCACAATGTTGTGACATCATTTTGACGGCGACTGATTTCGCCTTCCATTGCCACGATTTTCCGGATTTTGCGGAGGAAAAACCGGTCTATGGCTGTCTGTCTTGCAATGCTGTCCACGTCACAGCCCAGACGGAACAGCTGGGCGATGGCGTAGATCCGGTCGTCCGTGCCGATGCGGATGTACGCAAGGAGTTCTTCCCGGCTCGTGGTATCGAACTTGCGCAGGTGAATATGAAAGGCGCCGATTTCCAGGGAACGGATGCCTTTCAGCAGGCTTTCCTCAAATGTCCGGCCGATGCTCATCACTTCCCCGGTGGCTTTCATCTGGGTGGACAGGGCGTTGTTGGCGTCGGCGAATTTATCGAAGGGGAAGCGGGGCAGTTTGGTCACTACGTAATCCAGCGCGGGTTCAAAGGAGGCGGGGGTGTTGGCGATCTGTATCTCGTCCAGGGTCATGCCGATTCCGATTTTGGCGGAGACCCGGGCGATAGGGTAACCGCTGGCCTTGGAAGCCAGGGCGGAGGAACGGGATACACGGGGGTTGACTTCGATTAAATAATACTGGAAGGAGTTGGGGTCCAGGGCGAACTGGACGTTGCACCCGCCTTCGATTTTCAGCGCCCGGATGATTTTCAGGGCGCTGTCCCGCAGCATGTGGTATTCCTTGTTGGTCAGAGTCTGGGACGGGCAGACCACGATGGAATCCCCGGTGTGGATGCCAACCGGGTCCAGGTTCTCCATGTTGCAGATGGTGATGGCGGTATCGTTCTTATCCCGCATCACTTCGTATTCGATTTCCTTAAAGCCCTTGATGCTTTTCTCAATCAGCACTTCCCGGACGGGAGAAAGCTCCAGGGCGTGTTTCATCAGAGGCACGAACTCTGTTTCGTTGTCCGCAAAGCCGCCGCCGGTGCCCCCCAGGGTAAAGGCAGGGCGCAGGATGACCGGGTAACCGATCTTTTCCGCGACGTTCAGGCCGTCTTCCGCGGTACCTGCGATATCGGAAGGCAGCACCGGTTCCCCTAAGGACTCACAGAGTTCCTTGAACAGTTCCCGGTCTTCCGCCTGTTCGATGGAACGGCTGTCCGTTCCCAGCAGTTCTACCCGGCACTCTGCCAGGATGGCTTTCTTTTCCAGCTGCATGGCCAGGTTCAGGCCCGTCTGGCCGCCGATACCCGGCAGGATGGCGTCGGGCCGCTCAAAGCGGATGATCTTGGCAATATATTCCAGGGTCAGGGGTTCCATGTACACTTTATCGGCTATGCTGGTATCGGTCATAATGGTGGCCGGATTGGAGTTGCAGAGGATGACCTGATAGCCTTCTTCTTTCAGGGCCAGGCAGGCCTGGGTGCCTGCATAGTCAAACTCGGCAGCCTGCCCGATGACGATGGGGCCGGACCCGATGACGAGCACCTTTTTAATGTCTGTTCTTTTAGGCATGATACGTACCCCCTTCCTCCATCATGCGGATAAAGCGGTCGAAGAGGTAGGCGCTGTCCTGAGGGCCGGGGGAGCTTTCCGGATGG
>JAFSPK010000105.1:0-3452 GCA_017443005.1 Acidaminococcaceae bacterium | reverse complement strand
TTTTACAGCTGAACGTTGTACACGGTATCACTTTCATTATGCAGGGATATACAGAGTCAGGGTTTGCCAATCATATCGTTCTTTTTCACTATATCACTGTGGAAAAACTCATACAGTGTACGGGCAGCCGGTTTGTTCATTCCCTCCACAGCCGCCAGTTCTTCCTCTGCGGCCTGTTTCATGGCCTCCAGTGTTGAAAAGGCTTTCCACAACGCTTTGCGCCGCGCAGGCCCGATGCCTTCGATATTATCCAAAACAGACACCAGATTTTTCTTTTGCAGCCGTTTCCGGTGATAGGTGATGGCAAAGCGGTGGGCTTCATCCCGGATATGCTGGATTACATGCAGCGCCGGAGATTCCCGTTCCAGATAAATGCTCTCACTCTGCCCTTCCAGAAAAATTTCTTCATTCTTTTCCGCCAGGGAAATGACCTGAATGTCCAGCCCCAGACCGCGAATCACATGCAGCGCCGCATTCAGTTGCCCCTTTCCGCCGTCAATGATAATCAGGTCCGGCAGGTCTTCATAATCCTTATACCGGCGGTACACCGTTTCCTGCATGGACTTGAAATCGTCCGGCTTGCCTTCCGTGGATTGCAGTTTAAAACGGCGATAGTCCTTTTTGCTGGGAGCACCGTAACGAAACACCACCATGGAGGATACCGTTTCACTGCCCTGGTTGTGGGAAATATCAAAACAGTCCATGCGGGCCAGCGGTCTGTCGCAGCCCACGATGCGCTGCAGTTCTTCCGCCGCTTCCTCATCGGTCAGCTGCTGCATCTTACCCTTGCGTTCTTTTTCCTGTATCAGTTTTTTCGCATTGTCACAGGCCAGCTGCATCAGTTTGGCCTTGTCGCCGCGCCGGGGCGTTGATACGGTAACCTTGCGTTCCGCTTTTTCCGAAAGCCACTGCTGCAGCAGGGCAAGATCCTCCTCTCCCGGCAGACAGGATACCAGGATTTCTTTCGGCAGGAAGATGTCTTCCGCATTATAATACTGTTTCAAAAATGCCGCAATGATATCCGCTTCCTCTTCCTTCTCAGCCGGCAGCATAAAATCCTTGCGACCGATAAGCTTGCCTCCCCGGACAAAGAACACCTGCAGGCAAACGTTGAAGTCATCCTCGGCATACCCCACCACATCCATGTCGCCGCCTTCCAGCACGGCCTTCTGGCTTTCCTCCAGCCGGTTCACCGCCTGGAGCTGGTCACGGTAGCGGGCTGCCTGTTCAAATTCATAATTTTCCGCCGCCTCCTGCATGGACTGTTTCAGGTTCCGTCGCAGTTCCTGCGTCTTCCCGTCCAGCAACAGGCAAATGGCTTTGATCAGTTCACCATATGCGTCCCGGCTGATTTTTCCTGCGCAGGGAGCCAGACAGCGTTTGATATGATACTGCAGACAGGGCCGCTCCTGATTCATGTTGCGGCAGTTTCGCACGGGGAACAGGGAACGCAGCAGTTTCATGGTGGAGCGCAACGCCCCTACATCCGGGTAGGGACCGTAATATTTCCCGCCGTCTTTTACCACGCGACGGGTGATGTACATGCGGGGGAACTCTTCCTGCAGAGTGATCTTCAGATAGGGATAGGTTTTATCGTCCCGCAGCATGATATTGTAACGGGGACGGTATTTTTTGATCAGGTTGCATTCCAGAATCAGGGCTTCGATTTCGCTGTCGGTCATGATGGTTTCAAGGTCTTCCACATGGCTGACCAGCGCTTCCACTTTGACAGAATGTCGGCCCGACGCCCGGAAATAGCTGTGGACCCGGTTATTCAGATTTTTTGCCTTGCCTACGTAGATGACCCGGCCGGTGCTGTCGTGCATGAGGTACACGCCGGGTTTATGGGGCAAAACGGCAAGGGCTTTTTCGATTTTATCACTGATAACCATGATTAAATACCCTGCTTTCAGAAAAGCTTCGCAAAACCGTACACGATTGCTATTTCATGGACTTATGCGCCTGTGGCTTCGAAACTCGGGGCTGCGCCCCTCAGACAGTCTCGCCACGACGGCGCATTTCATCTCATGAAATAACGCAATCGTTCCCGATGTTTTGCTCAGTCTTTTCCGAAAGTTCTATTATTTTTCATTACTTAATTGAATACTAAAACTAAAAGCAAAAACTATTGATATTTCCCGCTCTTCTTTGCGTCGTCAATAACCCGCTTCAGGTACTGGCCGGTATAGGAGTTCTTGTTCCGTGCCAGCTGTTCCGGCGTGCCAACACCTACAATAGTACCGCCTTTGTCGCCGCCTTCGGGGCCAAGATCAATCAGCCAGTCCGCTGATTTGATCACGTCCAGGTTGTGCTCTATCACGACAACGGTGTTGCCGCCGTCTACCAGACGTTGCAGCACCTGCAGGAGTTTGTGGACGTCCGCGGTATGCAGACCGGTGGTGGGTTCGTCCAGAATGTACATGGTACGGCCGGTTCCTTTTTTGGACAGTTCCGCTGCCAGTTTGATGCGCTGGGCTTCCCCTCCGCTCAGGGTGGTAGCCGCCTGTCCCAGACGGATGTAACCCAGCCCCACATCTTCCAGCACCTGCAGTTTGTCTTCAATCCGCTTCTGGTTCTTAAAATAGTCCAGCGCTTCGGTCACAGTCATATCCAGTACCTGTGCGATATTTTTTCCTTTGTAGTGAACTTCCAGCGTGTCCCGGTTGTAACGGGCGCCGTGACAAACTTCGCAGGGTACGTACACATCCGGCAGGAAATTCATTTCAATTTTATTAACGCCGTCGCCCTGACAGGCTTCACAGCGTCCGCCTTTCACGTTAAAGCTGAAACGTCCCTGTTTATAACCGCGGATTTTCGCTTCATTGGTTGACGCGAACAACGCGCGGATGTAATTGAAAGTTCCGGTATAGGTCACCGGGTTGGAACGGGGCGTACGCCCGATAGGGCTCTGGTCGATGTTAATAATTTTATCAATCTGCTCCAGCCCGCGAATCTCTTTGTGTTTTAACGGGCGCAGCCTCGCCCCGTGCAGTTTGGCCGCCAGCGCATTGTATAAAATGTCGTTGATCAGCGTAGACTTGCCGCTGCCGCTTACGCCGGTCACCACGGTAAAGAGTCCGATAGGAATCTGTACGTCGATTTCTTTCAGATTATTCCCCGCCGCGCCGATAATTTCGATACTCCGCTCATCCGGTTTGCGCCGGCGCTTCGGCAGGGGAATAAACTTTTTTCCGCTGAGATACTGGCCTGTGACGGAATTTTCCACTTTCATAATTTCCGCTGCGGTCCCCTGGGCTACAATGGTTCCGCCGTGCTCGCCCGCCCCTGGTCCGATGTCGATGATCTGGTCCGCGGCCCGCATGGTTTCTTCGTCGTGTTCCACCACCAGCACGCTGTTGCCCAGATCGCGCAGATGGTAAAAGGTCTGCAGCAGGCGTCCGTTGTCCCGCTGGTGCAGGCCGATGCTGGGTTCATCCAGAATATATAACACC
>JAFSPK010000104.1:0-22667 GCA_017443005.1 Acidaminococcaceae bacterium | reverse complement strand
GCCAAATGCGTTTCTTTGCAGACGGATCAGCCGGTTCTTCCTTACGTTCTACAACAAAGGGCAGCGTCCGGCGTGCGCAGCATCATAAAACGCCCAAATAATTTTAAAGGAGTGTTTGTATGAGCTCACTGCATGTTACTTCCAACCGTGAAAAGATTGCCATGCGCATCTCCTGGTACAGCAACGCGGTCAACGTATTTCTGTCCCTGGGCAAATTCATCGCCGGTATCTTCGGCCATTCCGCCGCCATGGTCTCCGACGCCATCCATTCGGCCTCGGATGTTTTCGCAACGTTTATTGTCATGGCCGGCATCAAGATCTCCGGAAGGGCCTCAGACGATGATCATCAGTATGGCCATGAACGTCTGGAATGCGTGGCTTCCATCCTGCTTTCTGTTATTTTAGCCCTGACCGGACTGGCCATCGGCTACGCCGGCATAGAAAAGATACTGAACCAGGATACCGAGTCCATCGCGATCCCCACATTCCTGCCCCTGGCTGCCGCTATCATTTCTATTGTAGTAAAAGAAGCCATGTACTGGTATACGCGCCACTATGCGCTGATGCTGGAATCCGACGCGCTGATGGCCGACGCCTGGCACCACCGCAGCGATTCCCTGTCATCCGTCGGCAGCTTCATCGGTATTCTGGGCGCTCGCATGGGCTACCCCATCCTGGACCCCATCGCCAGCGTGGTAATCTGCCTGATGATCCTGCAGGCCGGATATGAAATCTTTATGGGCGCCATTGACAAAATGGTTGACAAAGCCTGCTCCAAAGAAGAAGAAGATGCCATGCGGACCAAAGTCGCCTCAGTTCCCGGTGTCAGTCACATCGACCTGCTGCGCACCCGCCAGTTCGGCAGCCGCATCTTTGTGGATGTGGAAGTCAGCGCCGACGATAACCTGACCCTGCTGCAATCCCACCAGATTGCGGAAGAAATCCATCACTCCATAGAAAAAGACTTCCCCAATGTCAAGCACTGCATGGTACATATCAATCCTGTAAGCGAAGTTTGCCATGAGTGTTACGGGGAACACCAACATTAAACCGGGGTTTCGGAATCCGAAAATGCATACCGGTAATTCTTACATTTAAATACACTGCTAAATACTCCGCCTTTTTCAGGCAAATAAAAAACCCGCATGGTCCAGATGCGGGTTTTTTATTTGCAGCTGTGTCAAAAGGAGAAGGAGAAGGATGGGAATTTTGCTAAATGACTTGTGAATAGCAAATTAAACAATCAATAATATTTCGCCCTGCAAGTAAAAGAATAAGACCGTTTCTGCTTGCGCAAGAACGGTCTTGATATCGGTCACTGGCACCTTCCCACTCTCACCTAGAAAGGTACTTCCTGTCTAACATCACTATCCTGTCGCTCGCAGGTTAAGCACGGATGCTTATACAGTTTACATTCCGGTTATACGGTGACGGGATCACATCGGAATTACGCCGATTTAATAAACTGCACGAAATATTTATTTGATGCTTTAATTATAACGATTCCTATTAAGTCTGTCAAGCTATTTATTTTATTTTTTTGCAAAAATCATGCAGCCGGAAGGTTATTCTTCCAAATTCACTTCCGAATCTGCTGTCAGGGCTGACATAATGCGGTTAATAAAGTCCAGCCGCATGGTAGGCTGCAGAACGGAATAGGCTGTAATCTGTTCCTCCGCAAGCCCCAGCGCTTTCTTAAACGCCGCGCGCTGTGACATCGCCGCATTCCGGCTGAGTTTATCCGCCTTGGTAAGCACGACATGAACGTTGAGCCCACACTCCTGCATCCATTTATAGGCCTCCACATCACTGTCCATCAGATTATGGCGTATGTCCATAAGCTGGCAGACCAGCGCCAGGTTCGGAGCCTCCTCCAGATACTTGCGGATAAAACCGGACCACTGTTCCTTATTTTTATGATTGGTTTTTGCGAACCCGTAACCGGGAAGATCCACCAGATAAAACTGTGTCCTGTCTTCGGCCTGTTCCGTGACCCGCTTGGCATCCAGCCGATAAAAATTCAGCGTCTGCGTCTTGCCGGGCGAAGAGCTGACCCTGGCCAGCCCGTTCCGGCGGCAGACCGAATTGATCAAAGAAGACTTGCCCACATTAGAACGCCCGATAAACGCTACTTCCGGTAAATATGGCTTGGGATACTGTTCCGCACGGACTGCAGATGTAATAAATTCCGCACGGATCACATCCCAGTGTTCTTTTGCCATGTGCACCTCCTCATCTGTATCCGATAACGCCGCTTTCCGTTGCGGCCCTCTTCACGATAATTTCTGTGCCCGTTTTCCTATCTCTCTCGCAATAAATACACCGCTGGCACTGGCCTGGGACAAACCTCTGGTAATGCCGGCGCCGTCCCCGGCCGCAAACAAGTTAGGAATTTTTGTTTCCAGATGTTCATCCAAATCCAGACGGGAACTGTAGAATTTCACTTCCACCCCGTACAGAAGCGTATCCGCGTTGGCCATACCGGGAGCAATCTTGTCCAACGCATAAATCATTTCAATAATATCGTCCAGTTGCCGCTTCGGCAGCACCAGGCTCAGATCCCCCGGCGTTGCGTTCAGGGTGGGACGCGTAAAGCTTTTGGCCAGCCTTCTCTCATTGGTACGGCGGCCTTTGACCAGATCCCCAAAGCGTTGCAGCAGAACGCCTCCGCCTAACAGATTGGAAAAAGACGCAATCCGTTTGCCGTATTGGTGGGGTTCTTTAAAGGGTTCCGTAAATTTATTGCTCACCAGCAGGGCAAAATTCGTATTTTCACTCTGCCGTGCCGGATCCGCATAGCTGTGACCGTTCACGGTAACGATGCCATCCGTGTTTTCCGCCACCACATAGCCGTTGGGGTTCATGCAGAACGTCCGCACCAGGTCATTGTACTGCTTCGTACGGTAAACCAGCTTTGCTTCATACACTTCGTCGGTAATGTGCTTGAAGACCGCAGCCGGAACTTCCACCCTGACGCCTACGTCTACCGCATTATTGGTAAAGGCAAGCCCCAGCTTCCGCCCCTGCTCTGTAAACCATTCCGCACCGGCCCGGCCGGGAGCCGCAATCAGATAGGTGCTGTGCACTTCGCCTTTCGACGTATCCAGCACGAATTCATCCGCTTCCTTGCAAAAGCTGTTCACTTTGGTATCACAGAAAATATCTGCCTTAGTGCTCAAATCACTGTAAATGTTTTCCATAATCTGCAGATTATTTTCTGTGCCCAGGTGGCGTACCTTACCGTTTAACAGGTGCAGGTCATACCCCAGAGCCTTGCGGCCGATGGAAGAATTCTTGGTTGTAAAGGTTTCGCCGGGCGCGCCGTACCTGCAGTTGATGGAATCCACGTAATCGATCAGGTCCATCACGGTCTGCTTGGGCAGATACTCTGGCAGCCAGCCGCCAAATTCGGTAGTAAAGTTATATTTGCCGTCCGAAAACGCACCGGCGCCGCCGAACCCCCGCATGATCGCACAGGGAACACAGCGCAGGCAGTGGTCGGTTTTGCCGGCAGCCAGCGGACAGTGGCGCTTCGCTACCGTATGCCCTTCTTCCAGCATAACTACGGAAAGCCCGGGGAACTTTTCACTGAATTCCCAGCAGGCAAAAATGGCGGCAGGTCCTCCGCCAATTACAGCAACATCATACTTTTTCCGCATACTACCGCCCCTCATTCTTCCGGAAATGCTGATGCAATGCCCCCGCACTTCCTTTTATCTGATTATATTATACCACAACTGCGACGATATCCTTACGGCTTCAGCGCCAGTTTCAGCACTTCATCCATATGGTTCACCGGTACAAACTGAATATCCTCCCGCACTTTTTCCGGCAGTTCGGTCAGATCCTGCATATTCCGCTCCGGCAGCAGCACAGTCTTTACCCCGTAGCGATGCGCTGCCAGCATTTTTTCCTTGATGCCGCCTACCGGGAGCACCTTACCGGAAAGGGTAATTTCCCCGGTCATGGCCAGATCCGCTTTAACAGGCCGTCCCGTCAGGGCCGAAACCATTGCCGTCACCATGGTGATACCGGCAGAAGGCCCGTCCTTGGGAATCGCGCCTTCCGGCAGATGAATATGGATATCCGTTTTATCATAGAAACCTTCTTTTAATCCCAGTTCTTTATAACGGGAACGGATATACGTGTACCCGGCCCGGGCGGACTCTTTCATTACGTCGCCCAGCTGGCCGGTCAGGGTCATACCGCCCTTCCCTTCCGCCGCCAGCACTTCCACTTTCAGCAGTTCGCCGCCCACGCTGGTCCAGGCCAGCCCGGTCACGATGCCAACCTCTTCCCGGGCGCGCAGGTCCGACTCCAGATAAATGCAGGGACCAAGGTAATCCGTCAGATTCTTCACGGTTACCTTCGCGTCGGTTTCCTTTTCCGTAACAATACGATAGGCAACCTTGCGGCACAGTTTCGCAAGCTGCCGTTCCAAACGGCGCACGCCTGCTTCTCGGGTATACTCCCGGATGATTTTCCGGATAGCGCCGGAGGTGATGGAAAATGTCTTTCCGTTCAGGCCGTTGGCTTCCATCTCCTTGGGCAGCAGATGAAGCCGGGCAATATTTAACTTTTCCTCTTCCGTATAACTGGATAACTCAATGACCTCCAGCCGGTCCAGCAAGGCAGGAGGAATGGTTTCCACCGTATTAGCCGTTACAATCCAGAACACGGAAGACAAATCAAACGAGTACTCAATAAAATGATCGCTGAAGGCATGATTCTGTTCCGGATCCAGCGCTTCCAGCAGCGCGGAAGCAGGATCGCCCCGGAAATCACTGGCCATCTTGTCCACTTCATCCAGCAGGAACAGCGGATTCAGGCAGCCTACCTTCTGCATCCCGTGAATCAGCCGCCCCGGCATGGCCCCGATGTATGTCCGGCGATGTCCGCGAATCTCCGCCTCGTCCCGCACGCCGCCCAGAGAAACCCGGGTAAACTTACGGTTGACGGCTTCCGCAATCGACAACGCCATGGAAGTCTTGCCCACACCGGGCGGGCCTACCAGGCATAAGATCGGCGCCTTGTTCGTTTTTGCCAGTTTTTGTACCGCCAGATGTTCCAGGATGCGTTCCTTGACCTTCTTCAGGCCATAATGGTGTTTGTCAAGGATCCGGGCAGCCTTGTTAATATCAAAGCCGTTTTTGTCATATTTTCCCCAGGGCAGATCCAGCACCGTATCCAGATAATTCCGGATCACCGTGCTTTCCGCCATCATGGGGGGCATCTTGAACAGGCGGTCAACCTCTTTGTTCAGGCCTTTTACTACTTCTTCCGGCAGGGGCAGCGCCTTCATCTTTTCCCGGTATTCTTCCGCTTCCGCATGAACATCTTCCGCATCGCCCAGTTCCTGGCTGATAACTTTTATCTGTTCCCGCAGATAATATTCTTTCTGGTTCTGCTCAATATTCTGATGCACCTTTTGGGCAATACGCTTTTCCAGCTCGGAAATCGTCATTTCCTTGTGCAGGATTTCATACAGTTTTTCCAGTCTGGCTTTCACAGACACCGTTTCCAGCAGCAGCTGTCTGGTTGCCAGATTCACATCCAGATAACCGGCTATGGTATCTGCTACAATGCCTGCATCCGGATTATCTTTAAACGAAAGCAGTATCTCCGGACTGATTTTTTTGCCCAGCAGCACCCATTTTTCAAATTCGGAAACCACCATACGGCGCAACGTTTCCAGTTCCAAGCCGTTTTCATTCAACGCCCGGGCTGACAGTTCCGTAATAGAGGCAGCCCAGCAACCGTCCACACCGTCAGTCACCCGGTCTGCGGTTGCGCGGCAGAGACCTTCCACCAGAATCCGCACCGAACCGCCCGGCAGCTTGAGCATCTGCCGGATCTCGGCAACTACGCCCACTTTGTAAAGATTATCCAGCGCCGGCTCTTCTGCTTCTGATTTTATCTGGGAAACAATAAATATTTTTTTGTCATGCCGCATGGCCACGTTCACAGCATTCAGCGACCTTGCCCTGGCGATGTCAAGGTTCATCACCGTGCCGGGAAAAATCACCAAGCCGCGTAAGGGCAGCAGCGGCAAAATATGAGAAAGGGTATCCAACTTATTTCCTCCGTCAGGCAACAATCAGTTCCGGCTCCACATGCTTCCGTACCGTGTCTTCCGTGACAATACATTTTACCACATCGGTACGGGAAGGCACTTCGTACATTACGTCCCGCATGATTCCTTCAATGATGGAGCGCAGGCCGCGGGCTCCGGTCTCCCGGCGCAGGGCTTCTTCCGCAATAGCCACCAGGGCCCCGTCTTCAAATACCAACTCTACATTATCCATGCTCAGGAAATGCTGATACTGTTTGATCAGCGCGTTTTTCGGTTCCTTTAAAATTCGCACCAGTGCTTCTTTATCCAGCGCATCCAGGCTGACCATAACCGGCAGCCGGCCTGCAAACTCGGGAATCAGGCCGAATTTCATCAGGTCCTCCGGCATCACCTGTTTAAACAGGGAATCCTCCGCCTTCAGCTCTGTTTTCTTTTTAATATCTGCGCCAAAGCCCATGGTCTTGGTATCGATACGCTCTTTAATGATGCTCTCCAGACCGGCAAACGCGCCGCCGCAGATAAACAGGATATTGGTCGTGTCGATCTGCAGGAATTCCTGATGGGGGTGCTTGCGGCCGCCCTGAGGCGGAACATTGGCGGTCGTTCCTTCCAGGATTTTCAGCAGGGCCTGTTGCACGCCTTCACCGGAAACATCCCGGGTAATGGAAACGTTTTCCGACTTCCTGGCAATCTTGTCAATTTCATCAATATAAATAATGCCTCTCTGGGCTTTTTCAATATCGTAATCTGCATTCTGGATCAGGCGCAGCAAAATGTTTTCCACGTCTTCTCCCACATACCCGGCTTCGGTCAGGGTGGTGGCATCCGCAATGGCAAAGGGTACCTGCAGGATCCGGGCCAGCGTCTGGGCCAGCAGGGTCTTCCCGCTGCCGGTAGGCCCCAGCATCAGGATATTGGATTTCTGCAGTTCCACATCCTTATCTTCCGGCCGCGTGCTTCCGTAATTAATCCGTTTGTAATGATTATATACCGCAACAGCCAGCGTCTTCTTCGGCTCATCCTGGCCAATTACATACTCGTCCAGAATCGCCTTGATCTCCTTCGGTGTCGGCAGGTTCTGCAACGCTTGCGGTGAAGTAATATTATTATCCTGTTCGTATTCTTCTTTCAGGACTTCGGAACACAACTCGATACACTCGTCGCAAATGTACCCGTTACGACCGGCCAGCATCCGCTTAACCTGATCGTTTCGTTTTCCGCAGAAAGAACAAATCACATCACTTTTTTTATTATCAGAAAAACTCATCTGTAACTCCTCTTGCTATATTGATTGATTATAGTTTGGGCTTCACAATCTGCCCGGGTCTGGAACTGTCCGCCGCATTTTCTGCGGCTGTAGTTCCGGTCAGCTGCGTTTCACACAGCCGGTTATGCTTCCGGCATACGGTCTACGACCTGATCGATGATACCGTAAGACATCGCCTCTTTGGCCGTCAGGAAATTATCCCGGTCCGTATCCGCGGCCACAGCTTCTTTGGTCTTGCCTGTATGCTTCACGATTACATCATACATTTCTTCCCGGATCCGCAGTATATTTTTCGCGTGAATGGCAATGTCGGACGCCTGGCCTTCATACCCGCCCAGGGGCTGATGGATCATCACTTCCGAATGAGGCAGGGCGTAACGTTTCCCTTTTTTGCCGGCCATCAGCAGGATGGAAGCCATGCTGGCTGCCAACCCTACGCAGATGGTAGATACGTCAGGCTTGATGTACTGCATGGTATCGTAAATCGCCATGCCGGCAGTCACGCTGCCCCCCGGGCTGTTAATATACAAATGAATATCCTTGTCCGGATTTTCCGATTCCAGGAACAGCAGCTGCGCGATGACAACATTTGCCACTTCATCCGTAATGGGGCCCGTCAGAAAAACGATCCGGTCTTTTAACAGGCGGGAATAAATATCATAGGAGCGTTCGCCCCGGTTATTCTGCTCAACGACAATTGGAACATAACTCATACAGTTCACTCCTTCCAGATTTGTTTTATACCGTTTTACGCGTTCAGGACAAAAGGGCTGTCTGTACATGCGCACAGACAGCTCCTCATGCTTACCGCTTATTTATTATTTTGCGTTGTCCAAAATTACATGGGCAGCCTTGTGACGCAGGATGTTGGCCAGAAGCAGCCCCATGTTGTTGTTCTTGCGGATGATGGTCTTTACATCTTCCAAACGGGCGCCGTTCTGGTCTGCAATAGACTGGAGCTGGGCATCTACGTCAGCCATATCGACCTGGATGTTTTCCGCCTTGGCAATCGCATCCAGTACCAGGTCGGTACGAACATTCTTTTCTGCGCCTTCACGCTGTGCCTCACGCAGCTTCGCCATATCCATGCCGGTGTACTGCATGTACTGATCCAGCGTCATCTTACGGCTTTCCAGATTCAATTTGATTTCTTCCACCATCTGGGTGATGCGGTCTTCGATCATAACCGGGGGAACATCCATCTTTGCATTATTTACGGCTGTATCAATCAGCGCGTTTTCATATTCGGTTTTGGCATCCCGCTCCGCAGCTTCCTGCATGTGCTTCTTATAATCTTCTTTGGCTTCCGCAACGGTTTTGTAGCGGGTGTACTTGGCGATGTATTCATCGTTCAGTTCCGGCAGTTCCTTATGCTTTACAGCCTGGATATGCACCTTGAAGATAGCCTGCTTGCCGGCCAGTTCGGGAACGAAGTAGCTTTCCGGGAAGGTTACGTCCACATCGGTGTCGTCATCTTTCTTCAATCCGATCAGCTGGTCTTCAAAGCCGGGGATGAAAGAGCCGGAACCGACTTCCAGCGGATAACCCTTGCCTTCGCCGCCGCTGAATGCTTCCCCGTCAACCGTACCGGCAAAGTCGATAATGGCGAAATCGCCTTTTTCGATCACGGTCTCGTCATCGGTATCCACCATCTTCGCGCCGCGGTTTCGCAGTTCTTCCAGGGCTTTGTCCACGTCTTCGTCGGAAATCTTGGCTTCTTTCTTATCCACATGGATGCCTTTGTATTCGCCCAGTTCCGGTTCCGGTTTCAGTACAACTGCAACATCAACTTCAAAATCCTTGCCTTCGGCAAACTCTTCAAAGGCCTTTTTCTCATCCTTCACTTCCGGATCGGAAACCGGCATCAGCTTTTCCGTTTCAATAGCCTGCTGGTAAGCCCGGTTCACACAGATATTGAACGCTTCTTCCTTTACGGCCGCTTTGCCGTAATGCATTTCGATAATATTACGAGGCGCTTTGCCCGGACGGAAGCCGGGAATCCGTACCTGATTCGCAATCCTTGCTACAGCCTGTTTAAAGCTTTTGTCAACTTCGGCAGCTGTAACGGCAATCTTTAATGCCGCGTCGTTTCCTTCTCTGGTAACACTTACATTCATTTGAAAAAATCCTCCCTTAATATATGTTACTAATTGTAATAACCCTGTAAACTTTGGGGCATACAAACCACCCCATTTTCACAATGCTACAATATAATATCACAACGCGCTCTATTTGACAAGCAAACACAACCAAAAAGCCAGTTTCCAAAAGAAAATTTTCTGTGAAACCTGCAAAGCGTCTGACGGTTCCCCTGAAACCGAACCGTCTCTTTACGGCAGGCTTTCCTGCCAATAAAAAATCCCGGCCGATGGACCGGGATGGATTTACATGGAGCGGAAAACGAGACTCGAACTCGCGACCCCAACCTTGGCAAGGTTGTGCTCTACCAACTGAGCTATTTCCGCATCGGTAACAACATGGTTGATTATAAAGTATCCTTTCGGTTTTGTCAATAACTTTTTTAAAAAATTCCCAGCACCATCTGGCTGATATTTTTCGCGTGGTCGCTGGTCCTCTTCATGTTAATTAAAATTTCCAGGAAGACCAGGCCGGAATCCGGATGGCAGGTGCCTTCGTTCAGACGCCGGATGTGGTTCTTGCGCATTTCCTTTTGCGCCGCTTTCACCTGGCGGCAAACACCCCAGGCTTCTTCCGCCAGCTTCGGGTCGTTTTTCGCAAAGCTTTCCATGCTGACTTCCAGCGAATGTTCCATCAGCTTGCCGATTTCCGCAATTTCCTGCTGTGCTTCCGCAGAGATTACGATTTTTTCCTCAAAAATTTTGCGGCTGCGCTTCACCAGGGTCTGGGCATGGTCGCCGATCCGTTCCAGATCGATGCAGGCATGCATCAGGGCCATGTGCTTGGCAGACAGGGAACTGCCCAGTCCTTTTTCGGAAATATGGGTCAGGTACTTCGTAATCTCTTCATTCAGCTTATCCACGATTGGTTCATGTTCCAGCACGTACTGCACCTTGGCAGGATCGTATTTCACAAGGGATTCCACCGCCGCGTGCATGTTTTTCCGGGCCACTTCTCCCATGCGGATGACTTCTTTTTCCGCCAGCACGATGGCAATGGTGGGGTTTCCCAGCATCGCGTCATTCAGGTACAGCGGCTTCACGGAAATCTTCTCGCCCTTATCCGGCATCAGCTTTTCGATGAGATGGGTAAACGGAGTGATCAATGGCAGGAAGATCAGGGTGTTCAGTACGTTGAACGCACTGTGGGAGTTGGCGATCTGCCTGGAAATATCCCCTGCCGGGGAAATCGCCAGCACGATTTTGATAAAAAGCGGCATAAACACAATGAAAATAACGCAGCCCACGGAATTGAACAAAACGTGGGACAACGCCACCTGCTTGGCTGATGTATTGGTACGGAAAGCCGCCATAATTGCGTGGATACAGGTACCGATATTATCACCCAGCAACACCGGAATCGCGCCTTCCAGAGGAAGCAGCCCCTGGCCCGCCATGACCATCAGGATACCGACGCACGCCGCGCTAGACTGGATCACTACGGTCATAAGGATACCGATACATACGCCCAGCGCCGGGTTATCCGCAACCTGGGAAATAAAATCCACGAATACCGGACTGTTGCGCATGGGAGCCGCCGCACCGCTCAGCACCTTCATGCCCAGCATCAGCAGGCCGAAGCCCAGCAGGATCTGGCCGATGAACTGTCCGTTTTTGCGCTTGGCAAAAACCCGGATCATGACACCAATAAAAATCATGACCGTAAAGTAATCGGTAACGTTAAACGCAATCAGCTGGGCCGTAAGGGTGGTCCCGATATTGGCCCCCATGACCACGCTGAACGCCTGTTTCAATGTCATGACACCGGCGTTGACCAGCCCCACCGACATAATGGTGGTGGCAGTAGAAGACTGCAGGGTCGCCGTCACCAGCGCACCCAGGATCACCCCCATCACAGGCACGCCCGTCAGGGACTGCAGCACCTTCTGCAGCCGGGCGCCGGCTGCCTGCTGCAGGCCGCCGCCCAACAGCTCCATACCGTATAAGAAAAGACCTATGCCGCCTAAAAATGCAAAAAGATATAGTATCATAAATGTATCACTGTTTTCTTCTCTTCCCGTTTGACTCAGCTATCGTTCTCAAAAAATAAAAGGTAAACCAGCTCAATAAAAACGGTCAAAAAATCAGCCGGAGGTTCTCCGGCTGATTTCAGATGTACGGAAACGCTTTCTGTTTCTCCGCCTCGTCAGCCAGTGTTTCCTGATTTAACTTTATTCTTTTCCTGCCATTTTCTTATAGTTCGCAATCCGTTCCATGGCATCCGCTTCAGTCTTCTTATACAGTTCTTCAGCCAGCTGCGGACGGACTTTCTGCAGGGATGCGAAACGCACTTCGCCCAGCAGGTAATCCCGGAAGCTTTCCGTAGGTTCTTTGGAATCCAGGATGAACGGATTCTTGCCCTGTGCCTTCAGGTCAGGATTGTAACGGTAGGTCGCCCAGTAACCGCAGGCAACGGCGCGTTTTTCTTCCAGCTGGCTGCAGCCCATGCCGGCTTTCAGACCGTGGTTGATGCACGGGCAGTACGCAATGATCAGGGACGGGCCGTCGTAAGCTTCCGCTTCCGTCAGCGCCTTCACCAGCTGATTCTTGTCCGCGCCCATGGAAACCTGCGCCACATACACGTAGCCATAGCTGATGGCCATCATGCCCAGGTCTTTCTTCTTGGTGCGTTTGCCGCTGGCAGCAAACTGCGCAATGGCAGCGGTCGGGGTCGCCTTGGAGGACTGGCCGCCGGTGTTGGAGTACACTTCCGTATCCAGAACCAGAACATTAACATTCTTGCCGCTGGCCAGCACGTGATCCAGTCCGCCGTAGCCGATGTCATAAGACCAGCCGTCGCCGCCGAAGATCCAGTGGCTGCGTTTGATAAAGAACTGTTTCAGGTCAAGGATCTCCTGCAGCGCTGCGTCCGCGCCTGCTTCTTTCGCCAGCAGTTCCGCCAGTTTGTCCGCCCGTTCCCGGGTGCCTTCGCTGACATTCTTGTTTTCTTTCCAGTCTTTCATGGCAGCCTGCAGATCCGCAGAGCCTTTGCCTGCAGCCAGCGCCGCATCGATCAGTTCTTCCACGCGGTCCCGGGACTGTTCCACGCCCAGGAACATACCTAAACCATATTCCGCGTTATCTTCAAACAGGGAGTTAGCCCAGGCCGGACCGTGTCCTTTCTTGTTCACGGTATAAGGCATGGACGGGGAAGAAGCGCCCCAGATAGAGGAGCAGCCCGTAGCATTGGCCACCATCATGCGGTCGCCGAACAGCTGGGTCACCAGTTTTACATACGGCGTTTCGCCGCAGCCGGAGCAGGCGCCCGAGAACTGCAGCAGCGGCTGTTCGAACTGGGAACCTTTCACGGTATTCTTCTTCATGGGATTCGGTTTTTCCGTCACTTCATTCACCGCATAATCCCAGGCAGGCGCTTTGTCAAGCTGGGTATCCAGCGGTTTCATGAACAGCGCTTTGCCGGGCGCCGGGCAGATCTGGGCACAGTTGCCGCAGCCCTGGCAGTCGTACGGGGAAATCACCATGGCAAACTTGCTGCCGTCTTTTACGCCCATGGCCGGTTTGGACGGATAGCCGATCTTTTCCGCTTCCGCGTCGTTCAGCAGTACCGGACGGATGGCTGCGTGCGGGCAGACAAAGGCGCACTGGTTGCACTGGATGCATTTTGCCACATCCCATTCCGGCACATTGATGGCAATGCCGCGTTTTTCGTAAGCGGAAGTGCCAACCGGGAAGGTGCCGTCGGCGTGACGGGCCATGATGCTGACAGGCAGCTTGTCGCCTTCCTGCCGGTTAACCGGAACCAGGATATCATCGATGAACGCATTGCCGGTCTTCTTAGTTTCCACTTTGTCTTTGGCATCCGCCCAGGCAGCGGGAACATCAATTTTTACAATGGCTTCGATGCCTTTGTCGATGGCCGCATTGTTCATGTCAACCACGTTCTGGCCTTTCATGCCATAGGATGCTTCCACGGCGTCCTTCAGATATTTCACCGCGTCGGCCAGCGGAATGATATCCGCCAGTTTGAAGAACGCGGACTGCATGATCATGTTGATGCGGCCGCCCAGACCGATGGACTGCGCAATCTTCACCGCGTCAATGATATAGAAATTAACATGCTTCTTCGCAATGTACTGTTTTACAGCAGCCGGCAGTTTCTCATCCAGTTCTTCCGGCGACCAGCTGCAGTTCAGCAGGAAGTTGCCGCCCTCTTTCAGGCCGGACATAATATCATATTTGTAAACATAGGACTGATTATGAACAGCCACATAGTCAGCGTCTTTGATCAGGTACGGTTCCATGATGGGCTCTTTGCCGAACCGCAGATGGGATACGGTAATGCCGCCGGATTTCTTGGAATCGTAAGCGAAATAACCCTGGGCATACATGTCGGTGTGGTCGCCGATGATCTTGATGGCGCTCTTGTTGGCGCCAACGGTACCGTCAGAACCCAGACCCCAGAACTTGCAGCCCTTGGTTCCCTTCGGAGTAGCGTTCAGGATCTTGCTGCTGGACAGGGAGGTGTTGTTCACGTCGTCGTTAATGCCAACGGTAAACCCGTTCTTCGGCGCAGCCTGACGCAGGTTCTCAATAACTGCATACATTTCGGTCGGCGTAAATTCTTTGGAGCCCAGACCGAAACGGCCGCCCACGATGACCGGTTTCATGTCGCTCTGATAGAACGCGCTGCAGACATCCTGATACAGCGGTTCGCCCAGGCTGCCCGGCTCTTTGGTGCGGTCCAGCACCGCAACCTTTTTCACGGTTTTCGGAACCGCAGCCAGGAAATGTTTCACAGAGAACGGACGGTACAGATGTACAGCCAACACGCCGATCTTGGTTCCCTCGGCAGCGTTCACCAGTTCCGCGGTCTTCAGGGCGGTTTCCTGGCCGGAACCCATAACCACGATCAGCTGGTCCGCGTCTTTCGGGCCGTAGTAATTGAACAGATGGTATTCACGGCCGGTGATCTTGCTGACTTTGGCCATGTAATCTTCTACGATTTCCGGAATCGCTTCATAGTATTTATTAACCGCTTCGCGGCTCTGGAAGTAGGTATCCGGATTCTGGGCCGTGCCGCGCATTACCGGAGCATCCGGGTTCAGGCCCCGCTGCCGGAACGCCTTCACAGCTTCCCAGTCCAGCATGTCTGCATAATCTTTGTAATCGAATACTTCAATCTTCTGAATTTCATGGGACGTACGGAAACCGTCAAAGAAGTTCAGGAACGGAACGCGGCCCTTAATGGCGGCCATGTGGGCTACGCCGGTAAGGTCCATAACTTCCTGCACGCTGCCTTCCGCCAGCATGGCGAAACCGGTCTGACGGCAGGCCATCACGTCCTGATGATCGCCGAAGATGCTCAGGTTGCTGGTAGCCAGCGCACGGGCCGAAACGTTGAACACGCCCGGCAGCAGTTCGCCGGAAATCTTATACATGTTAGGAATCATCAGCAGCAGACCCTGGGAAGCAGTGTAGGTAGCCGTCAGGGCGCCTGCCTGCAACGAGCCGTGTACCGCGCCTGCAGCGCCGGCTTCCGACTGCATCTCCAACAGTTTTACCGTCTGTCCGAACAGATTCTTTTTGCCTGCGGAAGCCCATTCATCCACGTGTTCCGCCATGGGCGAAGACGGCGTGATGGGATAAATGCAGGCTGCGTCAATAAAAGCATAGGATGCGTAAGCGGCGGCCTCGTTGCCGTCCATTGTTTTCATAATTGCCATAAATCGATTCCCCTTTTCATTAAACTTAACAATACATTCCTCTAATCTGTTCTGCAATTCGTACCTAATATCATAATATTCCATTACAATATTATTCACCTTATTATATCGTATCAAAGACTCTTCCGCAACGTTAAACTTGCTGAATTTTGTATTCTTTCCCGTTCCTTTTGTCCTGAAGCTCCGCCAGCGCCCGATTCTCCGCCTGCGTTAATGAGACGCTGATTAAATGAGTTTGTGCAATGACCGAGGGCTTTTTTTCAGCGTGCAGATGAATTAATCAGTGTCTCCTTAACTTCCCGGACAGTACAGCCGTGCTTTATAATTACGAATAATATGATATAATATTAAGGAATCACTGATGAATCCGTCGACATGCCAGCCGGGTTAATCAGCGATTCCTTGAGGAAAGAAGGTGAACTCTTTGAATATCTTACTTACATTACTGAACGAACAGCTGAAAAGCCTGCTTCATGCAGACGCGGAAATTATCGAAAACAAAGCGGAAACACTGCTGACCTACCCAAACCCCTACGGCGGAAAACCGTTGCAGGTACTGTACAGACCGGCAGAAGATTTTAAAGTAACCCTGAACAAAACGCCCCGCTATTACCAGCAGGATTCCACAAATCGTCTGCTGGCCGATGTAGCCGATTACGCGGAAGGAAAAACGGTTTTCCTGGACTGCACAGACCACAACGGCGCCGAAAGCAGATCGGACCGCGTCACAAAAGCCGCCGATGCGGAAAACCTGACTCTTGACTCCATCATTGAACTTTCCATCCGCATCAATTTGCTGAACCCCGTCGAACTGAAAGACCTGTTAGCGAACGGCGGCACGGTCAACGTACATTTCTGGAACGCTTCGAAGAATTTCAAGTACCGGCAAATTGGAGACAGGCTGGAGAAAATCTGAATCGTTTTTAGCAAAAGCGTCTTCATCGCAAAACTGTTACATAAATTAGTACAGAAGTCAGAGATAAATATCTTCTGATGATTATAATCATGCAGTACAAAAGCACACGCGCCCTTACAGGCAGAACTTATCTGTCCGCAAAGGCGCGTTTTTTGCTTTCATTTTTAATTTTACGTGAAAAAGCCGTTTGTTTTTTATTTTTATGAGCCGATCACATTCCAAACAACCGCGGAAGTACCACGACCATGAGAAAAATCCGGTTTTGTATGCCCGTGCTTACACGTTTCAGCGGTTCCCGTTAATACTTCAATACCTTGTCCGCCTTGGGCTGGAACGCCTTGTCATACTCCAGGCCTTTGCCGCCGTCATGCTCCGCCAGAAGTTTTCCGTACAGCCCACGCCAGTCCGTAAGAACACGTTCCGCGTTACCGCGCAGGGTTTGTGCAAACTCTTCTTTCGACTGGCCGGATGCATTCGCTACCAGTTCCATGGAACGCTGTTCCCCTTTGCGGGCCGTCTCCAACACCTTGGGAGCCATGGCACTGTAATAGCCTTTGGTCAGGGTCGTAACCTGCTGGGAGATCCACCAGGCTTTAGCCGGATCATATTTTGCGCGATCGTTCTTCGCATACGCTTCCGGCAGGGGCGCCACCGCAAGCGGAACATAGGTGCTTTCCGCCGGAGCGCTCATGGCAAGCCAGAAAATCGGCCGGGGCAGACTGTCCTTTACCTGGGCGATCCATGTATAGGCAATGTTTGAACTGGTGATGGAACGTTCCCATTTCGTTTTGCCGTACCGGTAAGGCAAGGCAAAGGGACCGGCATTTTCTCCTTTGTGCCTGTCAAAGGCCGTTCCTTCATAGGCGTCGCGATGCAGGTCCATGATCTCCGCCAGGGTCAGCGGATGATCGGGACGAACGGAGAAAGGATAGGCTTCGGTATCCCAGTTCTTTACCTTAGCCGGGAGCTTCGATGACGGCGCTACAAGAGACAGGGCGCGCCAGACCCGGCGCAGGGCAAAATACGGATGGAAGTCCTCCGAGGCTTTCATGGAACGCACCCAGTCCAGATTACCCTTTTTATCATAGGCAGCCCAGCCCGCTTTCTTCAGCATATCCGGCAGTTGCGGATTAAAGATCTGGTCCGGGTTCCCCGGTTTTATGGCATGAATGCGGAACTGGTTCGCTGCCACGAAGAATTCCCCGTCCGGCACGCGCTGGGCAATCCAAAAACCACCCTTGCCCGTGGGCGTAGGCTGCATCTCCAGCACCCAGCCTTCCTCCCGGTCCGCCACCAGCAGCGTCTCGCCGGTTCCCCACAGACCGTATTTGTCAATCAGGCCGCCCATGAGCTGAACCGCCTCCCGCGCCGTGCGGCAGCGTTCCAGGGCAACACGCCCCAGCTCTGAGGCATAAAAAATGCCGCGGCCTTCCTTCGGTTCCAGATATTCCAAGTGGAGAGAATTATTCGTGCATTCGCCCAGCATCAGACCGTGCTCGTTCATCACGGCGTAATCGCTGTCGATATAGGCATAGGTGTGAGCCACTTCGGGAATCTCTCCCATCGGTTTTGTGTGCTTCTTTCCCGGATACGCATACGCCTCCGCCCGCTCCGGCGCCACGAGGCGGGGATTCGAGTAACATTCGTACTCCGGCAGATCGTCCCAGGCGATGGCAGAAGGATAAACCTTGCGCATCGCGCCGGCCGGATGATCCTTCGCCGGCACGTACACAATGCTCGGGTCACTGGAAAATGAATCGTTGGAATGGGTGACATACGCACTGCCGTCCGCAGAAGCGCCCTTTGTCACAATCGTCGTGGTACACGCTTCCGCATTGGAAGCGGCAAGACAGACGACGCTCAGCGCAACAGACATAAAAACGGATTTTGTTTTCATCTAAATAACTCCTCGTATGATAAATAAAACTCTTTTATATTGCTTTTCTATTTTACTATAACAAACAGCTGCAGAAGGTCCACAGCTGTTAAAAGTTTCCCTTATGTATCGTGTCATTTACGCACCGGCAGCATCCAGCCCAGCTTGTCCGCCAGGTATGCCCCCGTCCCTGCGGCAGCCGAATTCAGCGCCGAACGGCACCCATCCAGCAGCCACTCGAACACCAGCAACGGAACCGCAGCCCGCATCGGCAGCCCTATCATAAAAAGAAGAACCAGTACACAGTACAGTCCGCTGCCCCGGTACTTCATCCCTGCCATCGAGAACAACAGAATCCAGACTAAGAAGCCGACGCCCGAATGAACGAAAACCGGCATACCCACATAACGCACTGCCAGCATACAGGCAATTCCCAGATACAGCACCGTACCCGTTTTGCCCAGCAGTTTTCCGCAATGCCAGGCAGTCCGGCCCGTTTCTTCCGCAATTCCCATTCGCCACAGACTGCGCAGGGCATCTCCTTCCCCGGAACCGGAAGAGCAGACGGCAAAGGCCTGCAGCAGCACCGATTTAAAGTTGCGCAGGAAATGCATCGGACAGTCTCTGCCGCAATGATGCAGCTGGTATCCGTAAACCAAAACGCCGTACGCCACACAGCAAAACGCCGTCACCAGAACCAGTTTCAATCCGGGCCACAGAACAGCCAGACCCCGGACCCCAATCATGGGGCAAAGCAGGAAAAACAGACCCACGGGCAAAATCCGCAGCCATAACGTTCCGGCAAAAGCAGTCACATCCGCCAGAGAGCTAATCATCCTGCGGGCCTCTTCCCCTTCCGGGCCGATTTTCGCTGCGGCAGCACCAATCAGCACCGACAGAAACAACAGCCATGGAACAAGAGGCCGGAGCCAGCGCAGACCGAAATCGGCAAACCCGGCAAAGGTGGCCGGAATCATGGAAGACCCGGTAATCCCGCCCGCTGCCAGACCAAGAATCGCAGCGCCAACCACCGCGATGCTGTGGAAAAAACACAACCTTGCAGGGGACGAACGGTCAGACTGCAGCTGCACCCGCTGCATCACACCGGAAACGAGATTCAGAAAGACGAGAGGAAGCGCCAGCAGGAACAACATCTTCAGATACGCCATGCCTACCGTATACATCGTCACGTACACACCGCGCCCGACGCCCGCAAAACCAAAAATCAGACCCGCGACAACACTTATCACAAAAGACGCGATCATCAGAACCGTACTATTCAATTTTAGATTGACCGGTATTCCGTGAATCTGCATGGTCCACCCTTCCTGTTAAAACGGCGCGCTATAAAAAACAGCAGCACAGTCTTGTAAAAAAGCCGGTTCCTTGCGGTTCCGGCTATATAGTTCTCATAATTTGGTGCGGGCGACAGGACTTGAACCTGCATGGATAAACCGCCAGATCCTAAGTCTGGTGCGTCTGCCAATTCCGCCACGCCCGCAAAACATTATTTAATGTGTCGTCAGCTTTTTACTCTCATTGCGATGCTCATTACCTTACGTTCTTTTGCGTCTTTTCCCTCGCTCAACACAAATTGCAAACTCAATCCATCCGCTTCATAACTAACGATACTTACAACAGTCATTACTGATTTTCTGATATTCATATAGATGCCTCCCAACAAAAAATGGACGGTTTCTAACATTTGTGATAACTAATTATACTACGGCTTTATTATAGCAGATACTGGCAAAAATTTCCATGAAGTTCGCGCGAGGGTACAGATAAAAATCTCGCAATGCTCTCATCACCGCACTACTATTTTATAACTTTTTTCCTGATTTTCAGCGTTATCCGCGCTGAACACCACCCGCACGGAAGGATTTGCACCGGTTTTAAACAGACCGGCTATGCCGCCGAACAGATTCAGATGATACGTTTCATGCGGCGGCACCGTTCCGTCATAACGCAGTGTGACCGTCCGCGCGACTCCGTTCCCTCCCTTGTCAGCAAATTTGGAAGAGATCACCGTGTTATTGTAGTCGGTTACGGAAAGGTCGCTGCCCACTACGCCAAAATCGGTAAAGTGCAACACCGCCTGGGGATTCTTCAGCGGCGTATCCGACTGGTTCTGTATTGTAATTCGCGGCCACTGCCCCGGCGGATACACCACCTTGTCTGCATTTGCCACTTTGGGCCCTAAATACTGTTCGGTCTTTTGAAACACATTCCAGTTGCTGCCGCTGAACTGCACGTTATCAGCCTTTGTAGAAACACCTTCTTTATTGGAAGAAACAATCGGCGGTGCTTTTTTTGTTGCATTGCCGGAAGCCTCATTTTCAGACGAAGCCGTTTGTTCTAATGCGCCATCCTTCTTTATATTCCCGTTTCCTGCCTCTGTACCGGCTTCCGTATTTTTCTCCGCTTTCTTCTTTTCATTTTCACCCGAATCCGCCTGCACTTTTTTATCTTTCACAGCAGCGCCGGTTTCATTGGAAATGCTCTGCGTTGCCGCAACACCTTCGGGCAATTTCTGTTCAGGAGGTTGCTGCGTACTCCAAAAGGCTACACCCCCAACCAATAAAACAGCAAGAACACCGAGCGCCACATTGCGTTTACCAGGCTGCGTCAGAAAATCATACCAGTGGGATTGCAGTAACTTGCGCAGTTCCTGAGCCGAAGCCACTCTGCGTTCCGGATCCAGTTCCACACAGCGGCGAATCGCTTCGGTCAGCAAACCCCGATATTCCTTTCCCAGCAGCGCTTTCAACGTCATGCCCAACGCATAAAAATCACTGCGGTAATCCGTGGCTGCAAAACCGTACTGCTCCGGCGGCGCAAACCCCGGCGTACCCAAGATCCGCGTATCCTGCTCCGCATCCTCTTTGATGACCCGCGCCGCGCCAAAATCAATCAGGCACAGTGCGCCGTCCTCTTTCAGTATTACATTGGAAGGCTTGATATCCCGGTGTATGATACCCTGCCCATGCAAAAACTCCAGCGCGTCGCAAAGCTGCAGACCGATGTGCCGCACCGTTTCCTCCGGCAATGCGCCTTCCCTGTCCAGAATATCCTGCAGGTTGCGCCCGTCCACATACTGCTCAATGACACAGGTACGCCCTTCCCCTTCCGCCGCATAATATATTTTCGGCAAAAGCGGATGGGACAGCTTCATCAGCTTCCGGTACGGCAGTCCGGTGTACGGAACGGTTTTGCGGATATAAATTGCATTTTCCGCATCAATGACAATCTCCGTCATTCCGCCGTTCCGTTCCTTCAGCACGGAAACCTGTTTGAAGTTGTCCTGTATGAACCGCATTGTTTCCTGCATTGTGTCCGTTCCCTGCAAAATGTTGTATAATAGATACAGCAAACTAAATTCGCGCCTTTGCGCTTCACCAGTATTATAGCATAAACAGAAAGGATTTTTTCCATGGGCAAGGATACCGATGAATTATTTTCCGAACTGACCAAAGCAAAAACGGATAAAGAGCTGAAAACGTTTTATGAACGCAACGAAGAAGAACTGCAACATCCTGACGCCGTTGCCTGTCTGGAACAATTATTTGCAAAACACAAATTAAAAAAGGCCGATGTTATTTTCAACACCGGCCTGGAACGTACCTTTGCCTACCATCTGCTGGCAGGACGCAAAACCTTTACCCGCGACAAACTGCTGATTTTCGCCATCGCCGCCCAACTTACCATCGAAGAAACCCAGACATTGCTGAAATATGCAGGCGAGGGCAAGCTGTATGCCCGGGATGCCCGGGACGGGATGGTGATCCACGCCCTGAACCACAAGCTGGACATATGGAAAACAAACGAACTGCTCCGGGAAATGGACCTGCCGGAATTTGTACTGGCAGGGTGAAAAGAATGAAAAACTATGTATATATGGCTTCACCCACGCTTAAGCAAGTTGCTTTTATGCCAGTTGCTATCATTTGAACAGATCAGCATGAGAACCAGTATTAACAAGGGTAAGTATGAGCATATCCTTCTCAATCAGATAAATCAGCAACCAGTCCGGTTTGATATGACACTCGTGGAAACCAGCGTATTCTCCTTTGAGAACGTGATCTTTATATTTCTCATCAAGCTCATTGCCCTTGCGCAACTCTTCGATGACATCATCAAGAAGCGTAATATCCGCGCCTCGTTTTTTCATGAGCTTGTAGGCCTTTTTAAAAGCGGAGGTAAACTTAACAGTATACATCAATCGTCTGCCTCCAAAGCGGCTTTAAGTTCTTTCATGCTTTTATATCCTTTAACATTAACATCTTCGGCGATTCTTCTTGCTTCAACCATTGCATCAAGTGTTTCCTGATTGTATCTGGGAAGTTCTACAGAGAAAGGAAGTCCTCCATGCAGAATGCACTGTCGAAGGAATATGTTTACCGCTCCAGACATATCCATTCCAAGTTCGGCAAATAGAATATTGGCCTGTTCTTTTACAGCAGTATCAATACGGATTTGGGTTGGTGTTGTGGCCATTAAAATCATCTCCTTTCACTGTAATTCTAATACAAACGGTTTACAATGTCAATCAGAAGATAGGCAATAAAAATGGGGTCTATAAATAATCCTGTGGTCGACCCTATCCCAAAATTGTGGTCGGCCCTATAACAAAACGGTGGTCGACCTATAAATAATCCTGTGGTTGGGCTATTACAGATTGTGGTTTACGAGCCAGGAAACGAAAGAATCGTT
>JAFSPK010000103.1:0-12025 GCA_017443005.1 Acidaminococcaceae bacterium | reverse complement strand
GGCAAAAAAGGCAAAGAGGCCGGCAGAGGTCATAGTGGCAACGGATGACAAACGGGTGTATGATACCGTGCTTGCCTTCGGAGGCAGCGTCTGCATGACCCGGGAGGACCATCCCAACGGCACCAGCCGGCTGGCGGAAGTAGCGGAAAAATATCCTGACGCCGATGTCATCGTCAACGTGCAGGGAGACGAGCCCATGATCCCGCCGGAAATTATAGACCGGCTGGCAGAAGCGTTTCAGACGGAACCCGGACTGCAGATGGCCACCATGAAGACCCTGATGCAGGAAAGCGAGTACGGCGATCCCTCCGCGGTAAAGGTGATAACGGATAAAAACGACTACGCCCTGTATTTTTCCCGCAGCCTGATTCCCTATCCCCGGAACAAAACGGAGCTGTTTAAAGTGTACAAACACGTAGGCATCTACGCCTATACGAGAACCTTCCTCATGCAGTACGCCGCCATGGCCTCCACGCCCCTGGAACAGGTGGAAAGCCTGGAACAGCTGCGGGTACTGGAAAACGGATATAAGATAAAAGTATTGGAAAGTGATTTCCGGGGGATCGGTGTGGATACCCAGGAAGATCTGGATGCAGTGAACAAACTGTTGGGAGGAAAGTAATGCATATCGTCAATGTAGGACCTTATAAAGTGGGACCGGGGCAGCCCATGCTGCTGTTCGCCGGACCCTGCGTGCTGGAAGGCTATGAACACAGTCTGGCCATCGGGCAGGAAGTAAAACGAATCTGTGAAAAATTAGGTATGCCGTATGTATTCAAGGCGTCCTATGATAAGGCCAACCGTTCTTCTCATACTTCTTTCCGGGGACCCGGACTGGAAGAAGGGCTGAAACAGCTGGCCGCTATTAAAAAAGAATTAGGCGTGCCTGTCATCAGCGACGTGCACGAAACCATCCAGGTGGAAAAAGCGGCGGAAGTGCTGGATGTAATGCAGATTCCCGCCTTTTTATGCCGCCAGACCGATCTGGTCTGTGCCATAGCGAAGACCGGCCGCTGCGTCAATGTGAAGAAAGGCCAGTTCCTGGCGCCCTGGGATATGAAAAATGTCATCGCGAAAATAGAAGCGGCAGGGAATCAGAATATCCTCCTGACGGAACGTGGTTCCAGTTTCGGATACAATACACTGGTGACCGATATGCGGGGCCTGGCCATCATGCGTGAACTAGGTTACCCGGTGGTGATGGACGCTACCCACAGCGTGCAGATCCCCGGAGGGCAGGGCACCAGCAGCGGCGGCCAGAGCCAGTATGTGCCTCACATGGCCAGAGCAGCGGCGGCGATCGGCATTGATGCGCTGTTCCTGGAAGTACACGACGATCCTTCCAAGGCCTTAAGCGACGGACCCAACATGGTGCGTCTGGACCGTCTGGAAGCGCTGCTGAAAGACGTGCTGGCCATAGATAAGATTATCCGCAAATGACGATGGAAAGGATACGAAGAACCATGAACGAACTGGAGACGGATGCCCAGAAAGTGCTGCAGATGGAAGCCGAAGCCATTTTGGATCTGATTCCCCGTGTTGACGAGCATTTTGACGCGGCAGTGGATATGATCCTGTCCTGCAAGGGCCGTGTCATCATGACCGGTATGGGAAAGTCCGGCATCATCGCCCATAAGATTTCTGCGACCCTGGCCAGTACTGGCACTCCTTCCTTTTATCTGCACCCGGCAGAAGGGATCCATGGGGATTTGGGCATGGTTACGGCGGATGACGTGATCATCGCTATGTCCAACAGCGGCGAGACAGGGGAAGTGCTGAACATACTGCCCTCCCTGCGGCGGATCGGGGCGAAGCTCATCGCCATGGTAGGCAATGCCGATTCCACCCTGGCGAAAAACGCAGACGTGGTCCTGAACGTGGGCGTAAAAAGAGAAGCCTGTCCCCTGGGGCTGGCTCCCACCTCCAGTACCACCGCGGCCCTGGCTTTTGGTGACGCGCTGGCCATGGCGCTCATGGGGAAACATAATTTTACTTCCAAACAGTTTGCGGTGTTCCATCCCGGCGGCAGTCTGGGCCGGCAGCTGTTGCTTACGGTAGGGGACATCATGCACGGCGGCAGTGAGAACCCGGTGGTCAGAGGAACCGCTACCGTAACGGAAGCTTTGTTTATCATTACCGACAAGGGACTGGGCGCGGTTTCCGTAGTGGACGAGAACGATATTATGGTCGGTCTGCTGACCGACGGGGATATCCGCCGGGGCCTGTCCAAAGGGGTGGATTTCCTGAAACGGCCTGTTACAGAGCTGATGACGAAGGAACCCAAGTTTATTACACAGGAAAAACTGGCGGCGCAGGCTTTGCACATTATGGAAAGTCACAAGCCCAAACCCATTACGGTGTTGCCGGTACTTGATGAAGAACGGCACGTGATCGGGTTGCTGCATATGACGGATTTGGTAAGGCAAGGTGTAGTTTAGTGTCGCTGTCACCTCCTTTACAGTGCGACGCAAACGCTTCGGCTTTGTCCCGCGTTGCGTCCTGTGCCTTAAAGAACCGTTTCGAGAATCGGCAGAAGGGCTTTTAGCGAATAGTTCCTCGCGCCCTTCGGGAACGCGTCGCTTGTGCAGGCGGTGACAGCCGCCGCAGCATAATACATTTTGGAGTAATATGACATGGTATTACAGAAGCTTTTACCGGAAGCATTGCAGCAAAAAGCGAAAAGGATAAAACTCGTGGCCCTGGATATGGACGGTACCCTCACGGATGGGAGCATCAATATCGGCGGAGAGGGCGAGCTGTTCAAACGGTTCAACGCCAAAGACGGGCTGGGAATTACCGCTGCCAGGCGGCACGGTCTGCGCGTCGCTGTTATCACCGGGCGCAAGGGAGCGATTGTGCAGCGGAGGGCGGAAGAACTGGGCATTGCGGAAGACGTAATGACCGGGATTTCTGCAAAAAAGAAAGTGCTGCAGGCGTTGGCGGAAAAATACAAGCTGTCATTAGATGAAATAGCCTTTATGGGTGACGACCTGAACGACCTGCCGGCCTTAAAGATTGCAGGTCTGTCTGCGGCGCCGGCAGACGCGACAGAGGACGTGCAGCAGAGAGTGGAATACGTCACGCCTCATAAGGGCGGACGGGGTGCCGTGCGGGATTTGCTGGAGCTGATTCTGAAAGCCCGGGGCATCTGGGATGCCATTGTGGAAGAATACACAGAAGAAGGAAAAGAGGACCGACAGTAATGTTATACACAGTTCTGAAGACCATGAGCTGGATTGCCTCTCATACACCATACAAACTGCTGGTGAAGATTGGAAAAGGGTTGGGGTATATTCTCTGGCGTGTGCTGAAAAAACAACGCGTTCGTGCTGAGAAGACCGTATATGAGGGATTAGGGTACAGCCATACGCAGTCTAAAGAAGTCATCAGAAAAATGTTTGTCAATATGGGAATATCCATCCTGGAAATGCTGTACATGCCTGCCCTGAACAAAGATAACATTGGGAGCTTGGTCACCTTTGATCATCCGGAAATTTTGTGGGAGGCTTTGCAACAAAAAAAAGGCGTGGTTTTGCTGGCTTGCCATTTTGACAACTGGGAATGGCTAGGTGCTGCCTTGGCTTTGAATGGATTTCCCCTCAGTGCTGTGGAAAAGCCGCAACCCAACAGAGTCTATTCCGATTTTATGAACGAATTGCGAAGAGGTGCAGGGCAGGAAATTTTTGCACGGGGCAGCAGTGAAATTTTGGGTTGTGCCCGGGCTATGAAAAAAGGTCGTATGTTAGGACTGATAGCTGACCAGGACGGTGGCTACGAAGGCATATTTGTACCCTTCTTGGGGAAGATGGCATCCACTCCCACCGGTCCGGCCTACTTTGCCCGCAAGTTCAAGGCACCCTGTATCCCCATCTACATCGTCCGGAATCCGGGCGGATGCGGACATCAGGTAATCGTGGAAAAACCTTTTTACTATGAGAATACTGGCAATCAGGAGGCCGATGACTATAACCTTACGTTAAAGATGACCCGGTCCGTGGAACAAATCATTAAAAAGTATCCGGAAAACTGGCTGTGGTTCCAGCACCGCTGGAACACACCCTATGAAGAAGTGAAGGCAAAGGAGCAGGATGGTCGTGAAAAATAAAAACGCAATACTGATGGCGGCAGCCGGTCTCGTTGTCTTGTTCCTGATATTTGCCGCGCTGTTTTGGGGGAGTACGGTTCCGGAGCCCACAGATAAAACAAAAAAAGTGGAAACAGTTACAACAAAGGCGACAGTGTATAATACCGTGCTGCACCGGGATGCAGACGGGAAACGTCTTTGGGAACTGAAGGTGGGCGAGGCAGTACAGGTGAACGATAACCTGATTAGGGCAAAACAGCTGGAAGGTACCGTTTATCTCAATAATGGAGACGAAATGTACGTAACAGCTAAGGCCGGTGAGATAAGAACTAAAAGTGATGTGTTTACGTTGACCAATGCTGTTACCGCACGTTTAAAACAAGGCGGTTTTTTGAAAGCAAATAAAGTTGAATGGAAACAGAAACAGGATATTTTAACAGCTACCGGCGCTGTCAAAGTCATTAAAGACGACATGATGGCTACGGCCGAAAGAATCACTACTTCCAGTAAATTGGAGCATTTTAAACTGAAGGGCAAAGCGCATGTGGAAAGAGGCGGTAAATATGAAGAAAAGTAAAGTGTTGCTGACAGTTCTGATAGGCTGTATGATGGTAGTTATGCTGCATTGTATTGCCGCTTTTGCGGCGCCCGCCAAAGATGCAAAGTACAGTGTAGATGCTGCAGAAATAGAATACGACATGAAAAGCGGAGACGGTACTACCACCGGCAAAACTACCATCAAACATGATGGGGGCGTTGCGGTTGCGCAAGGTGGTTCTACCTTTAACAGCAAGAGCCGGACAGGGCGTTTGTACGGTGGTGTCGTGGCAGATAAAGAAGACAATCACCTGAAGAGCGAAGAATTGATTTTTTACACTGATAAATTTATTTCCGCTGTGGGCAACGCGATTCTGGTAAAAGGGGACAAAACGCTGAAAGCACATCGCGTGGATTACCATGATGATAAACAATTCGCGGAGACGATGGGAGGCTTTGCCCATCTTTCTTCGGTTGATGGAAGCTGGCTTTCTGCCGGAAAGATCGTGTATGACATGAAATCCGGTGTGGCGAATGCGACCGGCGGCGTTACCATGGAAAACAAGCCACAGAAAATGACCGGTTCCGGGGACAGAGCTGTTTATAATTCCCATGAGACAGGTTATATAGAGCTGATTGGCAATGCCAAAGCGACACAGGACGGAAACACCGTAACAGGGGATAAGCTCCGTATTACCAATGTTTCCAGTCCGGACAGCAAAACGCATGCACAGGGTAATGTAACGCTTGTATGTTATCCGAAAGAAGAGAACGAGAATATCAACAATCCTGCTTTGGGAGAGGGAGCGGTTCTGATGGCAAATGGTCAGACCAATTTTAATCCTGAATCTAATCTGTTAGACCATGTAAAGAAAAATGATTTTGCTACGGAGGATCAAACAGTTTGATTATTGAGACAAAGAATCTGGTAAAGATTTACGGACAGCGGAAAGTTGTGAATAATGTAAGCCTGCAGGTTGAGCAGGGGACCATTGTTGGGCTGCTGGGTCCCAATGGGGCCGGCAAGACAACAACCTTTTATATGGTGGTAGGAATTGCAAAGCCAGACGCCGGTACCGTGACTCTGGACGGGAAGGATATCAGTCAGCTTTCCATGTATCAGCGGGCCCGGCTGGGTATTGGCTATCTTCCGCAGGAAGCATCTATTTTTCGGAAAATGACGGTAGAAGAGAATCTCCTGTCAATTCTGGAAACGACCTCTTTACCCCATGAAAAGCAACTGGAAAAAATGGAGGACCTTCTGGAAGAGTTTGCCATTGGCCATGTTAGGAACAGTATAGGAACTGCGCTCTCCGGCGGCGAGCGGAGGCGTGTGGAGATTGCCCGTTCCCTGGCTACAGATCCGGCTTTTATACTGTTGGACGAACCCTTTGCTGGAATTGATCCTATCGCAGTGGCAGACATTCAGGAAATGATCGCCCATCTGGCAAAGCGGGGCATCGGGATATTGATCACAGACCATAATGTCAGGGAAACACTCAGCATTGTGGACAAAGCCTATATTCTGGCAAGCGGTGAAGTGCTGCTTCATGGCGACAGTGAAAGCATTGCCAATGATCCGATAGCAAGGAAATATTACCTGGGCGAAAACTTTAAGATGTAGGGGGATAGCAATGCATTTACGATTATTAGATAAATATGTGCTGAAAGAATTGCTGTATCCTTTTATCTTTGGTGTAGCATCTTTTTCCAGTATCTTTATTGCCAGCAGCCTGTTGTTTAAAATCGTACAGTACATCACCACGTATGGGGCGCCGATTCCGACGGTGGCCCGGCTGTTTCTTTACAGTCTTCCGGAAATTGTCAATTATACATTTCCCATGGCGGTGTTACTGGCAACGCTGATGGCTTTTGGCAAACTTTCCGGAAACAGTGAGATCGTGGCCATGAAATCCGGCGGCGTCAGTTATTACCGGATTGTAGCTCCGGTCATCATTGTTGGCTTTGTGGTCAGTATTTTCTCAGTTATTTGGGCGGAAAAAGTGGTACCGCCTTCCAAACATGAAGCCAAACAGATTCTGGCTGTGGAAATCCGCGGTAACGTAAAACCCAAAACGCAGGATCACGTAGTTATCAAAACCCTCAGCGGTAGTACCCAGCGCATCACGTATGCCCGGTCATTTAACGAGAGTACGGGAGTAATGAGTAATGTTACCATTGAAGAGTTCCAGAACGAGAAGCTGGCGCGTGTACAGACAGCGAAAAAGGCCGTCTGGAAAGAAGACTCCTGGGTTTTGGAAAATGGAAACGTTTTTACCGTGGATGAAAAGGAAGGTGTTACCAGCAAGGCTGCTTTCCGTAAACAGGTGATTCCGCTTAACATAACACCCAGGGAAATTAACTGGGAACAGAAGAGTATAAACGAGATGACCCTGGGAGAACTGCGGGGCTACGTCAAGGTTCTGGAACGGCAGAAGCTTCCCACCTCTGATTTATGGACAGAAATTTATATGCGCTTTGCCATCCCTCTTGCCAGCTTTGTATTCGCGTTGCTGGGAGCACCTTTGGGAACCCAGCGTCAGCGCAGCGGTTCTTCTATCGGTATGGGCATCAGCGTAATCGTCATCTTTATGTATTACGGGATTATGGCCTTTGCCACCGGTCTGGGAAAAGGTGGGGTCATTCCTCCGCTGCTGGCGGCTATGCTTCCTAATATCATATGCTTTGTTGCTGGCATCTATATGCTGAAGAGAGCGGACTACTGATACAGGGTTCCCGGAAATCAAATCGCACGTTACGGTTGTTATAAAAACTTGTCTTCTATCTTTATGCAAAGGAGATTTGCGTAAAGATAGTTTGCTAATAATAGTTAAAGAAGGATTTGTCTTATGTTTGGTATTCGTTTAATGTTTTTGCTGGCGGTAATGGGCGGTATCATTGCCTTTATTGCCGATAAGATGGGCAGTAAAATCGGGAAGAAGAAACTCAGTGTGTTTGGCCTTCGGCCCCATGACACTTCGGTGTTGCTGACGGTCCTTTCCGGCGTTCTGATTTCCCTGCTCTCCGTGGGCATCCTGGCCATTTCTTCGGAAAGCGCCCGCACGGCGTTGTTCGGCATGGAAAAACTGCAGAAAGAACTGTCCCGGCTTACGACAGAGAAAACCACGGCAGAAAAAGAGTATGATAAGGCAATGAACGCGTTAAAAGAAAAGAATGAAGCCATTGCCGATCTGGATAAAAAGATCCAGGAAGCCAATCATGCCAAGTCTGCTGCGGAAGAAAGCCTGAAGAATGCCAACAGTCATCTGGCGGAAGTCCGCGGGCAGTATCAGGCTACACAGGGCGCCCTGGTCAATGCCCAAAATGAGGTGCATTCGCTGACAGAAGCGCGTAACAAGCTGAATGAAGACATTAAAAACCTGAAGCAGGAAACGGAAGCGCTGGAGCGCGGCCTGGCCGTGATGCGGGGCGGACAGATGATGTACGGCAGCGGGGAGGTCGTCTTTACCGGAGTCCTTCAGGCTGGCCGTTCGGAAGAAGAAAACCTGAAACAGGTAAAATGGCTCCTGGACAGTGCCAACACTGCCGCTATGAACCGTATTAACCTAGATCCCGGTTCCAAAGCCAATGTCGTCTGGGTACCGGAAGAAGAATCCGTTCGTCTGCTGCAGATCCTGAACAAGGCGAAAGGCAACGTGCTGGTGCGCATGCGCTCCCTGGCTAACACCGTGGTAGGCCAGCCGGTCCTCTGCGCTATCGAAGCGATTCCCAACCGCCTCATCTTTAAAAACGGCGAAAAGATCCATCAGAAGCAGCTTAATTTGGATGAAAAAGACAAGAATCCGGATCAGCTCTTTGTCGAATTCCTTAAGGAAGTCAATGAACGCTCGGTAAAAGCCGGGGTGCTGCCCGATCCCCTGACCGGAAAAGTGGGGAACATGAGTGCAGTTACCATGGTGGAGACCGTCAACAAAATGCAGCGTATGGGCGGGAAGCTCCTGCTAACCGCTTATGCAGACGGGGAGATCACCACAGCGGGACCGGTACAGCTTCGTCTGAAGCTGGAACGTCAATGAGGCGCCTGTATTCCGGTGTCATCTGTAAGGTTAGACGAATTGAAACAGATACAAGCGATGCAACATGAAACAGCAGAAGGGTATTACCTGGGGATCGACCCGGGCCGGGATAAGACCGGGGTGGCACTGGTTGACAAGGCCGGAACGGTTTTTGCTGTGCAGATTGTACGAACCCGTGCCTTTTCTGACAGTGTGCTGAAGTTTTTATATGATCAACTGCAGGTAGCCAATCCCTGGGGCCTCCGCAAAAAACTGAAAGCCATTGTAATCGGTGACGGAACCGGCAGCGAAGAACATATAGGCTGGCTGCAAAAAGTCCTGCCGGGATTTCCTCTCCATGTGGTTGATGAAAAATACTCTACGGAAGAAGCCAGGGCACTGTACTGGGAACTGTTTCCGCCCCAGGGCTGGCGCAGATTGATCCCGCTGGGACTGCAGACGCCGCCGGAGCCGCTGGACGGGTATGCTGCCGTGGTGCAGGTACGGCGTTTCCTGCAGCAGGAAGAGACAGATATAGACGGGAAACCAGTCATCAAGAGGAAATGAAGCCGCGGGACCGTGGCGTGATGGAAAAAGGGGAGAAACCCATGGAAACGGAATTTGCAAAACAGTTCATTAAAGCCTTTGTACAGGACCTTAACTCAACCAAACCCATGCCGGGAGGCGGCAGTGCCGCGGCCATCTGTGGGTCTATGGCGGCAGCGCTGGCCGGGATGTCGGCCCACATGACGGCGGGCAAGAAAAAATACGCTGCCGTGGAAGACAAGATGCAGCAAATTATGACTGCCACAAAATTGTTGCAGGAAGAAATGCTGGCCATGGCCCAGGAAGACGCGGATATGTATTCCCTGGTGTTGCAGGCTTATAAATTGCCTAAGAATACGAAAGAAGAAGCGGCGCAGCGGGCAAAGGCCATTGAGGAAGCCAGCAAGACGGCGGTTGTGGCATCCCTGAAAGTGACGGGCGCCTGTGTCCGGATCATGAAGCTGGCTTATATTACCGTGACAGAAGGAAACCAGATGATGGTGACGGACGGATCGGCTTCGGCGTTGCTGGCCAGGGCCTGTCAGCAGGTGGCGGCTTATAATGTGCGCATTAACCTGGGCGGGGTGAAGGATGCGGCTGTGCGTGACGAAGCGGAACGAATGCTTGCGGGTCACCTTTCTGAAGGAGAGGCGCTGCAGGCGGAGGTGCTGCAAGAAGTAGAGAAACGTTTATAATTACTTTAATCGCCGGGCCGGTAACGCCTTCATAGTGCTTCGCTAACGCGAGGCGCCTGCACTGATGTTGTCGCGTGCGGTTTTTGTCAGGTAAGTCTGGTTGTTAGAAAGGTTTTTACATTTCCAATAGCCTCGCGCCCCTGCGGGGTGCACGCTCCGCTTATTCAGTCGCCCCCGGTCCGGCGGTTGACAGAAACTGAAATTTTTATTATAATCCATATTGTACTTTCGGAGAGGTGGTCGAGTGGTTTAAGGCTCTGGTCTTGAAAACCAGCGAGGTGCAAGCCTCCGTGGGTTCGAATCCCACCCTCTCCGCCATATGAAATAACAAGCCCCGGTCAGCGACTGGGGCTTTTGTTGTTAGCGGGAACGTGTTGCGTGCCTCTCTCTCAGGTTTCGTGCTGCGCATCGATGGGGTACATTACGGGATACTTCGGAGCGCTGTTGCGTTTAGCCGGTCTTCTCTGATATAATATATTTTAAACATCATGAGTGGTTGGTTCGTTATAAATTGAAGTTGCGCAGTAAAAATAAATGATAAACCGTGTATTACGTTTCAGGAGGCTTCCATGAAAAATATTGAGCCAAAGATAAAAAGACTGACAGCCGATATATTGAAAGACTACAGTCAGGGGCGTACCATCGACAAGATGAATGCTTTCACCAGTCCGGACATGGATGTGGTGGTTGATATTCTGGACAAGCTGCAGAAAATTCTGTTCCCCGGATACTACCGCAATAAAAATTATCATTTTTATACGGCGGAGAACAATTTGCAGACCCTTATCGAGGATGTGCTGTTCAACCTGACCAAGCAGATCTCCATGTACCTGCGTTACCTGCCGGAATACAGCGGTGCAGATTACCACACCAGCATGGAGCGGGCCCAGGAAATTGCCATGGAGTTTCTGTCCCGCATACCCAAAATCCGGGACCTGGTGGAAACTTCCGTGCAGGCGGAATTCGACGGGGACCCGGCGGCTTTCAATAAGGATGAGATTATTTTCTGCTATCCGGGCATGTACGCCATCATGGTATTCCGGCTGGCGCACGAGTTCTACGATTTAAGGGTGCCTATGCTGCCCCGCATCATGTCGGAATACGCCCACAGCAAGACCGGCATCGACATCCATCCCGGCGCCACGATCGGCCGGTACTTCTTTATTGACCACGGCACCGGCATCGTAGTGGGCGAAACCACCATCATCGGCGACAACGTGAAGATTTACCAGGGCGTTACCATCGGCGCGCTGTCCACACGGGGCGGGCAGAACTTGCGCAGCAAAAAACGTCACCCCACCATCGAGGACAACGTTACGATTTACTCCGGTGCTTCCATCCTGGGCGGCGAGACCGTGATCGGTCACGACTCTGTTATCGGCGGCAACACCTTCATCACCATGTCCGTGCCTCCCGGATCCAACGTGAGCATCAAGAGCCAGGAGCTGCACATCAGCAGCAAGGGCAAGGCGGACGCGGAAGCCAAGGATCTGGATCAGAGCGCAACCTGGTTCTATACGATTTAAGCAGCGTATCTTACCACTTTCTGTTTAATCGTTGATACCCCCGGCTGCGATACGATTTACTGCTCTGCGATTCATAAGCTGGTAAAAAAAATTTTATATAAGAAAAAACGAATTAAAAGTTGACAGTCAAACATCTTTATGATATTATATTTCAGTCTGGACGATTCTGTCCGGCCCCAACCGCGCAAGAAGGTCCCGTAAACCGCCACGGCGCGATGCGAAACGCACAGCCGCGCAGCCAAACGCAGCGCAGCAGACACGCAGTATCGCAGAAAAAATGTGGCGTACCGTAATTGGCGAGTCCATGAAGAGGGAGGTGCAATGCATGTACGCAATTATCAAAACCGGCGGCAAACAGTACAAAGTAGCAGAAGGCGACGTTCTGAACGTAGAAAAGCTGGACGCGGAAAAAGGTGCTGAAGTCGTATTTGATGAAGTTCTGGCTATCGTCAACGATGGCGAAGTAACCGTAGGCAAACCGTTCATCGACGGCGCCAAAGTTACCGCTACCGTAGAAGAGCAGGGCAAAGGCGAAAAGATTCTGGTCTTCAAATACAGAGCCAAAGTTAACTATCGCAAACGCGCTGGTCATCGTCAGCCGTTCACTGCTGTAAAAATCAG
>JAFSPK010000102.1:0-10435 GCA_017443005.1 Acidaminococcaceae bacterium | reverse complement strand
GGACTACAGGGATTTCCGCCGTGCAGGCCAGACCTAACATTTCCTGTTTCAGGGAGAAGCCGGGGCCGCTGGTGGCGGTCATGGCTTTTTTGCCGCCCATGGAGGCGCCGATGGCTGCGCCTAACCCGGCGATTTCATCTTCTGTCTGCATAAATTTGCCGCCGACCTGGGGCAGACGGGCTGCTAACTGTTCGGCAATTTCCGTAGAAGGGGTGATGGGATAGCCGCCGTAAAATTTAACGCCGGCCGCGATGGCGCCTTCTACTACTGCCTGGTTGCCTTGCAACAGTAATACTCTGGACATAACATCTCACTCCTTTACTTTTCCACAAAAATTGCGTAGTCGGGGCAGCGCATCTCGCACTGTCCGCACTGGATACAGTCTTTTTCTTTGTCTTTGATGATGGCGCACTTGCCTACTTCCGTAACTTCCAATACCTTTTTGGGACAGAAGTTTACGCAGATGCCGCAGCCTTTACAACGTTTTGTAACCAGTTTCAGCATTCGAAAACCCTCCTCTGAATTTGATTCCTCATAAAAATTTAGTAATATATGTTACAGTATTTTCCAAGTCAATTCATTATACCCTATCTTTTACCTTATTTAAAGCAGAAAATAATTTTTTAACAAATAAATTGACAACATTTTGCATTTTTTGTCAAAAGTCGTTATAATATAAAAATCATTATAATAAATTGTAAAGAAGGGGCAAAACGAAAGAGCAGGATTCCCGGCGTTATAAAATGGCCGGAAGGGCTTTTTCTGCAGATTCAATCTGTCCGGAGATTAATGGCATGAACAGGAAAGAAAAAGAAATCGAAACCAAAAGGCGGCTGATGGAAGCAACGGAAGCGGTGTTTTCCCGCAGAGGCTTTGCCCAGGCCACCGTGGATGAGATTATCGCGCTGGCAGATACCGGCAAAGGAACCTTGTATAAATACTTTGGAAATAAGGATAATGTGTTCTACACGCTGGTTTCCCATAAGCACAATGAGCTGATGGAACGGATGTGGTCTGTGGCCGGTGACGCGGAGAAGAGCGTAGAGGAACGGCTGGCCGGTATTCTGGCGGTCTGGATGGAATTTTTGCGGAAAAATACGGTGCTCTGGCAGGTATTATGTTTTGAGATGACCTGTACAAACCGGGGCTTTTCCGGCGTGGAAGATGAAAACGGGGAAGTCCGTCTGGTGAGCCGTTGGGGCAAGTTACCGCCTCCGGAGGAACAGGAAAGCATTTTGCGGTATCACCGGCTGCTGGCAGAAGAGAATAAGCCCATCCTGAAAGTTTATGAGGAAGGGATCCGGCAGAACCTTTTCTGTGAAATGGCGCAGCATAAAGATATTGCCGTACATATGTTCCTTGCGGTGGCCATGATTGTGTTTTTTCATTCTTCCGGTGACATAGAAAAAATCTCGGCCCGGGATTTTGCTGCCAACTTTGTGAAAACGCGCCTGTATGGTCTTATCAGGCATAATGATGAATTTTAATCCTTACAGTTTTAAGTAAGTGTTGTAAAGAGAGAAGGAAGTATCCATGATAAAGTTAGTGGACGTAGAGAAAACCTACTTCAGTAAGGCCGGTGACATTGCGGCCCTGAAGAAAACGAATATTGAGGTAAAAGAGGGGGAAATATTCGGTATTATCGGTTTGTCCGGTGCAGGAAAATCCACGCTGATCCGTTGCATCAACATGCTGGAGGTGCCTACGGGAGGGCAGGTGTTTGTGGACGGACAGGAGCTGACTGCCATGAATGAGGGCCAGCTGCGGAAAGCGCGCCAGAATATCGGCATGATCTTCCAGCATTTTAATCTGCTGGCTTCCCGCACCGTATTTGACAATATTGCGTTCCCGCTGGAAATTCAGGGGATGCCGAAAGAAAAAATCGCAGAACGTGTAAGGGAATTGCTGGAGCTGGTTCAGCTGACCGACCGTGCGGATTATTATCCCAGCCAGCTTTCCGGCGGACAGAAACAGCGTGTCGGCATTGCCCGGGCGCTGGCTTCCAACCCGAAAGTGCTGCTGTCGGACGAGGCCACGTCCGCGCTGGATCCCCAGACGACCAAATCAATTCTGCAGCTGCTGCGGGATATCAACAAACGCCTGAACCTGACGATTGTAATGATCACCCACCAGATGGAAGTGGTGAAAGAAATCTGCGACCGGGTGGCGGTTATCGAAAACGGCGTCATCATTGAGGAAGGCAGCATGTATAAAGTGTTCACGGAACCGCAGGAAGAAACGACGAAAGAATTTGTAAAGACCGTGAACGATATAAAAATACCGCCTATGGTCGATACGGAGTCCATGAAACAAACGTATTTCCCGGGAGCCCGGCTGCTGGTGAACCTGACGTTCCTGGACAGCGGTGAAAGCGGGGAAGGAAAAGAAAAGTCTGCCGGAGCGGACCAGCCGATGGTTTCTGCTCTGATTAAGAAATTCGGGGTCGATGTCAACATTATTTCCGGTAAAGTCGATTACCTGAAAGATACTCCTTACGGAACCTTGCTGGTGGAAATCATGGGTGACGAAAAGGGTATCGCGGATTCTGTACAGTACGCTAAAGAAGCGGGCGTAAAACTGGAGGTGATCGGCTATGTCGGCTAATTTGATAGAGTTATTGGTAAAGTCCCTGGGGGAAACCTGCTACATGGTTCTGATCGCCATTGTCCTGGCAACGCTGATCGGCCTGCCGCTGGGCGTAATCCTGACGGTGACCCGGAAGGATCACATCATGTCCAATGCCCTGGTGCATAATGTACTGGGGGCAATCGTCAACGCGACCCGCTCCACGCCCTTTATCATCCTGATGGTTGCGATTATCCCGTTTACCCGCATGATCGTAGGTTCTTCCATCGGGACTACGGCGGCCATCGTTCCGCTGACCATTACGGCGGCGCCGTTTATCGCCAGGGTCATTGAATCGTCCCTGCTGGAAGTGGACCGGGGCGTGATTGAGGCAGCTCAGTCCATGGGCGCCAGTCCGGTACAGATTATCTGGAAGGTGATGCTGCCGGAATCGCTGCATTCCATTGTTCTTGGCATTACCCTTGCCCTGATTGCGCTGATTGGCGCGTCCGCCATGGCCGGCGCTCTTGGCGGCGGCGGTCTGGGTGACCTTGCAATCCGTTACGGTTACCAGCGGTTTCAGATGGACGTGATGGTTGCTACGGTAATCGTCCTGATTATCATGGTGCAGGGAGTACAGACCATCGGCAATATGCTGAGCCGTAAACTGAATAAGAATAAATTATCCTAAGCAGTTTCAGGTAAGCTGTGTTTAAAGTAGTTCCTTATTTCCGGCGTCCGGGTTTGAACGGGCGCCGGTTTTATGTATTTTAATGAAAGTTTACGGATATATATTGACTTTCACACAATAAAGTAGTAAATTGATAAATAACGAATTTTATTTATGATTTTTACCAAAAGACAAATAATTGTAACACGAGATTGCAGATTAGAGTATTGCTGTGAAGTAAAATGGGGACTGTAGAAAAAGACAGAAGACAGTTTCCGGTAGCAAGGAGGAGTTTAATAATGGCAGAAAAAATTGAGAATCATTTGACAGAACAATTATGTGAGGCGCTTGCATGCCTGAAACAGAAACAACAGGTTGCCAATTTTCTGGAAGATGTCTGCACGATCAGCGAATACAAGGCGCTGGCGCAGCGGTTTGAGGTCGCAAGGCTTTTGGATGAAGGCATAAAATATGAAGAGATTGTAGAACGTACGGGAGCCAGCACAGCAACGATCTCCCGGGTAAAACGCTGTCTTGTGTATGGCAAGGACGGTTACGAAGTCGCATTGGAACATCTGCAGAAAAAACACCATATAACCCGCTCGCCCAAAGCAGTGCTCAGAGCAAAATATGAAAAGGAAAGAGCCCAAAGAAAGAGAGCGGTACAGGAAAATGACTGAAACAATCTTACAGGTGCCGTATGGAACACGGGATGTGCTCCCGGGAGAGGCAGCGGCACGCCGTCAGATGGAGGATAAGATCTGCAGTCTGTTCGCCCTCTGGGGGTATGACGAAGTAGCCACACCGACCTTCGAGTATCTGGATACGTTTGCAGGTATGGGGCAGCCCGGCGCCGGTGCGTTTAAGTTTTTTGACCGCAAGGATAACATTTTAATGCTCCGCACGGATATGACGACACCGATTGCCCGCATGGTGGCCACGCGGATGCGCAAAGATGAAAGCGTGAAGCGGTTGTCGTACCGGGCTCAGTTATTCCGTTACGAAGAGGCCCAGGCCGGCCGTCAGTGTGAATTTACCCAGTGCGGTATCGAAATGATGGGGGCCGCCGGGGCGGCTGCCGATGCGGAAGTCATTGCGCTGGCCGTGTTGACCCTCATGGAAGCGGGCCTGAAAGATTTTAATATTACCCTGGGTCACATGGAGTTTATCAACGGGTTGATTGAAGCGGCAACGCTGACGGAAGAACAGGCAAAGGATATCAAGCATTGCCTGATTAGACGCAACGCGGCCGGACTGGAAAATGTCGTGGAAGCAGCAAGAATTCCGGAACAGTTGGCCCTTATTTTTAAAGAATTGCTGTTCCTGCATGGCGGTATTGCGTTGCTGGAAGATATGCAGAAGCGGGTGTTGAGCCGTCGTTGCTGGAATGCGCTGGAGAACCTGCGGGAAATCTATGAACTGGCCAAAGCCTACGGAGTGGAACAGTACCTGAGCTTTGACCTGGGCCTGACCCGCAGCCTGGATTACTACACAGGTATGCTGTTTGAGGGGTATGCTGCCGGAATGGGATATTCCCTGATCGGTGGCGGGCGTTATGACAACATGATGCAGCGATTCGGGAAACCCTGCCCCGCTACCGGTTTTGCCCTGGGCATTGACCGTATAGCCCTGACGTTGGAACGGCAGGGGAAACAGTTTGCGGAACGGCCGGGAACCGTGTTTGTTGCTTATGGGGGCGGAAAAACCGCAGAAGGTATCCGTGCAGCCTGTGCCCTCCGTAAAGAAGGCAAACGGGTGAAGCTGGCTGACCGTGCTATGACGGAAACGGAAATGCAGCAGGCCGTACAGGAAAATCATTACAGTACATGGAAATACATCGGATAATATTATCGTTGTGTTTTCTGTTACATGAAGTACGGCGAAACAGGACCGGAATGGAGAATAAACCATGGAAGAATATATTACCATAGCGCTGCCAAAGGGCAAACTGTTCAAACGAAGTCTGGACCTGTTGGCCAAAGTAGGGTACAGCGCGGAAGGCGTTTCGGAAAATTCCCGCAAGCTTGTGATCGCGAATGAGGAAACGAAGGTGCGTTTTATCATCACCAAAACGGTGGATCTTCCGACCTATGTGGAGTATGGCGCTGCGGACATCGGCATTATCGGCAAGGACGTTCTGCTGGAAGAGCAGAAGGACGTGTACGAACTGCTGGATCTGGGCTTTGGAAAATGCCGTCTGATGATGGCGGTGCCGGAAGCGAAGAAGCGGCCGGAATTAAAAGATTACGCGCATTTGCGCGTGGCAACAAAATATCCCCGCTGTGCCCGGGAATATTTTGATAAGCTGGGCATCCAGATGGAAATAGTTAAACTGAACGGCTCCATCGAACTGGGCCCGCTGATTGGGTTGTCGGAGCTGATCGTGGATATTGTAGAGACAGGGACTACTATCAAAGAAAACAAGCTGATGGAAGTGGACAGCATCTTTACTTCCACCGCACGGCTGATTGCCAATCCGGTCAGCTTCAAACTGAAATTTGAACGGCTGCATAAACTGGTCGTGGATTTACGTGCCGTACTGGCAGCGGAAAAAGGAGACAAGAAAGCAAAATGAATATAATTGACGCAAGAAAAATGAATGCTGAGGAAATTGCTGCGCTGCTGAAAAAGAAAGCCTTTGACGAAACGGAGCTTTCACCGGGCGTACAGGCGGCCTGCGATCAGATGTGGGGCGAACACCTGACGGCTGCACAGATCGTAGACCGCATTGTGGACTACGTGCGCAGAGTCGGTGACGAAGCGCTATTGTATTTCACCAACACGATTGACCGGGCCGGTCTGACTGCCGAAACCCTGCGGGTAACGGAGCGTGAATTTGACGAAGCCCGCACATTGGTTGACCCAAAGGTCGTTGATTCCCTTACCCGGGCAATCATGAACGTAAAAAAATTTCATGAGGAGCAGATGCCAAAATCCTGGATTACCAACCGGGCCCATGGCAGCATTCTGGGACAGAAGATCACGCCCCTGGACAGTGTGGGTATCTATGTGCCCGGCGGTACGGCGGCCTATCCTTCCAGCGTGATCATGAACGCGGTTCCGGCCAAAGTAGCTGGTGTGCCCCGCATTGTGATGGCAGCGCCTCCCGGTAAGGACGGAAAGCTGAATCCTTATGTGCTGGTAACGGCAGAAAAAATCGGGATTACCGAAATTTATAAAATGGGCGGTGCCCAGGCCATTGCAGCGCTGGCTTTTGGTACGGCAACGGTTCCGAAGGTGAACAAGATCACCGGCCCCGGCAATATTTTTGTAACGCTGGCAAAGAAAGCGGTATATGGGCATGTGGATATTGATATGCTGGCCGGACCCAGCGAGATTTTGATCGTGGCGGATGATTCTGCCAATCCGGTCTATCTGGCGGCTGACCTGTTAAGCCAGGCAGAGCACGATCCGCTGGCCAGCGCGATTTTGATTACGGACAGCGAGCGTATCGCCAAAGCGGTGGCGGCAGAAGTGGAAGTGCAGCTGAAAGAGCTGCCCCGGGAAGAAATTGCGGCGGCGTCACTCAGGACCATGGGCAAGATCATTCTGGCAAATAACATGGAAACCGTGGTGGCCATGGCCAACCTCAGCGCGCCGGAGCATCTGGAAGTTATGACCAGAGCGCCCTTCCAGCTGATGCCCCTTCTGCACAACTGTGGCGCGATGTTTCTGGGCACGGATTCTCCCGAGCCTTTGGGCGACTACTTTGCAGGCCCCAACCATGTATTGCCTACCGGCGGTACGGCGAAATTCTACAGTGTTCTGAACGTGGAAACCTTTATGAAAAAGACCAGCATCATTGCTTATACCAACAAGGCATTGCTGGAAGCCGCGGATGATATTATCGCCATGGCGGAAGCAGAAGGCCTGCGGGCTCACGCCAATGCGATCCGGAAACGTCAGGAAAGGTAAATAATTGATTATCTGTGAAGAGAAGCGGCTTACCTGCCAATTTCATTTATAGTTACATAAGGGGTGAACAACGTGCCTGAGATTGCGGTTCGTTCCAGCCTGGCCGGGCTGGAGGAATATGAAGTAGAAACGATAGAAGCAAAAATAATCGTAAACGCCAACGAGTCGAATTATCCGGTTTCGGCTTCCATACAGCAGGAAATTGAAGAAAAGACAAAAAGTTTTTTGTTCAACCGGTATCCGCCGATAAAATGCGAGACCCTGTGCAACCTTATTGCGGAAACACTGGGTGTTGATATTGACAAAGTACGCGTCGGCAACGGCTCCAGTGAACTGTTGCAGATGGCCTGCTATGCTTTTGGCGGAGCAGGGAAGAAGATTGCGGTACCTTATCCGTCTTTTTCCATGTACGGCGTTTACGCCCAGATGTCGGACAGCGAAGTATTGCGTTATCCTCTGAACGTGGAAGGTTTTCTGGATGCGGAAGCGGTCATTGATTTCTGCAAGGAGAACCGGCCTAATCTGCTGATTCTCAATAACCCTAACAATCCTACCGGTAATTACAATCCATTGTCAGTGATTGAACAAATCATTGCCAACGTAGAGTGTCCTGTTATCGTAGATGAAGCGTATATGGAATTTGCCAGAGGGGAAGGGGTGGATCCCCGGGATCTGCGCCCCCTGAGTCAGTTGAAACTGGTGGCAGGTTCGGCCCTGGCGCTGTTAAACAAATACAATAATTTCCTCGTTTACCGGACTTTTTCCAAAGCCTACAGCCTGGCCGGTATGCGGGTGGGGTATTCTGTAGGCAGCATTTCCCTGAGCCGCATTTTAGGGAAGACGCTGCTGCCCTATCATGTGAACGCATATTCTCTCATGGCAGCAGAGGTTTGCTACCGTCATAAAGAAGATTTCCGTGAGCAGATTGAAGAGATCCGTTCCCAGCGGGCGCTGATGATTGCGGAACTAAAAGAACTGGGTATGAAAGTCTGGCCCACGGAAACCAATTTTATCTGCTACAGTCCGGAGGGGAAACTGCAGGCCATGCTTGCGGACGCGTACGAAAAAAAATACGGTTACAGTAATTTCAGCGCGGCGACGAAGGCCGGTAAAATGATTTTTAAGGCCATGCTGGCGGAAAAAATCCTGCTGCGGGATTTTACGGAGCACCCGGTTCTGCAGGGATGCATCCGCCAGACCATCGGGCTGCCGGAAGAAAACGCTATTGTGATGAACAAGATTAAGAATCTTTGCAGGGAGTGTTTGGGAAATGAGCAAATCAACTGAAACAAAAAAGGCGCGCCGTGCTGAGATGGAAAGAAAAACGGCGGAGACGCAGATTTCCATAAAACTGAACATGGATGGCGAAGGGAAATGCGATATTGCGACAGGCATCGGCTTTCTGGACCATATGCTGACCCTGCTGGCCAAACACAGCTTTATGGATTTGACTGTAAAAGCAAAAGGCGATCTGGAAGTGGACAGTCATCACACGGTGGAAGATATCGGGATTGTACTGGGCGAAGCGTTGCAGGAGGCGCTGGGTGACAAAGCAGGGATCCACCGCTATGGCAATTGTTTTATTCCCATGGATGAAACCCTGGCTCAGGTATGCCTGGACTTTTCCGGTCGTCCGTTTTTACGCTTCGGCGCAGAGATTCCTAAAATAAAGCTGGGAAATTACGATACGGAAATGACAGAAGAATTTTTCCGCGCAGTAGCCATGCACTGTGGGCTGACACTGCATATCCGCGTACTGTACGGCAGCAACGTGCATCATATCATTGAAGCAGTCTTTAAGGCATTTGCCCGTGCCGTGGCGGAAGCGGCAGCCGTGGATCCGCGGGTGAAGGGCGTTATGAGCAGCAAAGGCGTGTTGTGATTTTTGGAGTTTAGGCAATGAGTAATAAAAATGTCGTAATTGTTGACTATGGCCTGGGAAATCTGCACAGTGTCAACAAGGCAGTAGCGCTGGTGGGAGGCAATCCCGTTATTACCGGCGATAAGGAAATCATTGCGACGGCGGAAAAACTGATCCTGCCGGGTGTGGGCGCGTTTGGCGACTGCATGGTGAATCTGGAAAAAGCCGGCGTAATCCCGGTCATCAAAGAATATATTGCTGCTGACAAACCTTTTCTGGGCATCTGTCTTGGTATGCAGGTGCTGTTTGAAGAAAGCGAAGAAGCTCCGGGCGTTAAAGGGCTGGGCGTGTTTCCTGGCAAGGTTGTACTTATCCCTACATCTTTGAAGATTCCCCACATGGGCTGGAATCAGCTGAACCTGAAGACCGTTTCCCCGTTACTGGCGGGCAGTGAAGGACAGTATGTGTATTTTGTGCACAGCTATTGCTGCCGGCCGGAAGACCGGGCGCTGATCACTTCCGTCTGCGATTACGGAACGGAAATTGTGGCCAGCGTAGGCAGAGGAAATATTTCCGGCGTGCAGTTTCATCCGGAAAAATCCAGTGAAGTGGGGCTTGCCATGCTGAAACGGTTTGTGAATTTATAATTTATCAGAAAGAAGAGACACTATGATTATTTTTCCCGCCATTGACTTGCGGAATGGAAAAGCAGTGCGCCTGGTGGAAGGCGATTTTAAACAGGAAACGGTGTATGCGGATGACCCGGCTGCCGTGGCGGAACAGTTCCGGGACGCGGGGGCGGAGTTTCTCCACGTGGTAGATTTGGACGGTGCTTTGGCCGGGGAGAGCCGGAACCTGGAAGTGATCCGGCGCATTCTGGCGAAAGCCGGTAACATGAAAGTGGAAGTGGGCGGAGGAATCCGCGATTTGCACGCGGTTTCCCGCATGCTGGATCTGGGCGTGACCCGGGTCATTTTAGGCAGTCTGGCTGCCCGGAATCCGGCGGAAACAAGAGAAATCTGTAAATATTTTCCCGGTCAGGCGGTAGCGGGCATTGATGCAAAAAACGGTGAAGTGGCCGTGGAAGGCTGGGGCGTTTCCGGCGGTATGAATTATCTGGAGCTGGGAAAGCGGATGGCGGAAATCGGTATCCGGCATATTATTTTTACGGATATCAGCCGGGATGGCAAGCTGCAGGGTGTGAATGTGGAAGCTACGGCGGAACTGGCCAAAGCCAGCGGTGTGAAAGTCATTGCCAGCGGCGGAGTGGCTTCGATTGAGGATGTAAAAAAGGTTATGGCCCGCGAGCATGACGGCATTGAAGGTGTGATAATCGGAAAAGCGCTGTATGCTGGCAAAGTGGATTTAAAAGAAGCGTTGGCCTTGGCAAAGGGCAAAGCGTAACGGTTCAGCAGCAGCCGGAG
>JAFSPK010000101.1:0-20045 GCA_017443005.1 Acidaminococcaceae bacterium | reverse complement strand
TTTTAATCTCTTAAATCTCTGACTTAAGTATTATATCATTTCATGGCGAAAATCACAATATTTTTTTTACTAAGCCACGCCTTTTTAGTATGATAGATTAAACTATACACTCCTGTTTTTTACATTTTATACGCATTGTGTGTGTCAATACAAAACCTAAAAATGTGGACTGGCCCGTATATTCCAGATAATACATAAATATTATTGTTGCTCTTCTTCCATAGTGAACAGGATGCTCTGGGCGTTCTGCTTCCAATAAGGCGCCAGCACATTGGACATAACCGAAGTAACAGTGCCCTGATCCATAGGTTCTAAGACGCCTTCAAAGAGCAGGTTGAACCGGTCCAGCAGGAGCTGCATGGTCAGGGTGTTGTACACGATGCCCATAGTCTTTTCGTCTACATAAAGAGGCAAGTAGCCGTGTTCCTGAAACGCTTCCTGAGCCGCTTCTTCATCGGTGCGTTGCTCGATCTGGTCGGCGATGTGCTGGGCCAGCAGGCTTTCCATCATCTCCGGCAGGCGATGCTTCACAATGCCTACCCGTTTCCGCATCTCTTCTTTTTGTTCCGCAGACAGCACATGGGCAGTTTGGGCTGTAGCCTGCAGCCCTGCTTCTACCTTATTATATTTTGTCAGTTTTTCCTTGCGGTCAGCGGCCCCGGTGGTTGCATTTGCCGGTTCTTCCCGCAGCACCGTTTCCATTACATCCAGTTCTTCTTTCAGATACTGGTACAGCATCAGCGAACCGGAAGGAACCATAAAGCCTTTGATGGCAATGGGCTGCAGCACCGACATGTTTTCACTGAACTGTTTCAGTTTTCCGGCCACGTCTTCTATCGCCTGTTTATCTTTGCCCTGCTTTAAGAATTCCTGCATGTAGGAAGGCCGGCCAATCTCTTCCACGATTTGTTTTATATATTTTTCTGCCTGATGCAACACAATCACCTCATTGTAAAAGTTGCATTTATTGTAGCATAAAACAGCGCCCCTGTCATGGTGAAATCTCACCGTGACAGAGGCGCTTTCATTTTAGCTTTCTGTTTTATTCAGTAATAGCAGAACAAAACATACTTAGTATTTATTCAAGAGTTCCGCGTACTTGGCAATTTCCAGTTTGTACACGTCGTTGCCTTCAATGTCGATACCCACGATGGCAGGGAAATCCACCACTTCATAATGACGGATCGCTTCCGGTCCCAGATCTTCAAAGGCAACCATTTCTTCGCTGCGGATGGACTGGGAGATTACCGCCGCCGCTCCGCCGATGGCTACAAAATAAACTGCATGATGCTTTTTGCAGGCTTCTATCACCGCATCGTTACGGAAGCCTTTGCCAATCATGCCTTTCATACCCTGCTCGATCATGGTAGGAGTGTATTTATCCATACGGCCACTGGTGGTCGGGCCGGCGCTGCCTACTACTTCCCCCGGTTTGGTAGGCGAAGGACCCACATAATAAATCACATTGCCTTTTACATCGAAAGGCAGCGCTTCGCCCCGGCCCAGTGCTTCATACATACGCTTGTGCGCTGCGTCCCGGGCGGTATAGATGGGACCCGTGATCCGGACAAAATCACCGGCGTGCAGATCCTTTACGGTTTCTTCCGTCAACGGCGTGGTAATGTATTTGATTTCACTCATGATGGTACCTCCTCAAATGGTCGCTTCGGAACGGCGGGCCGCATGGCAGTTAAAAATTACTGCGCAGGGCATGCCTCCGATATGAGTGGGAGCATATTCCACGTTCACTGCCAGTGCCGTAGTCTTGCCGCCCAGGCCGGCAGGGCCTACGCCGGTCTTGTTCACCAGCGCCAGCAGGTCGTCTTCCAGTTTCGCATACTCGGGGTTGGCGTTGTGTTCGCCGATCTTGCGGGCCAGCGCAAATTTTGCCAGTTCCGTAGCTTTTTCCGCATTGCCGCCCACGCCTACGCCAACCGTTACCGGCGGACAGGGGTTGGGTCCTGCGGTCCGGACTGCTTCCAGTACAAAGTTAATGATGCCTTCCAGCCCGTCGGCCGGTTTCAGCATGCGCAGCTGGGACATATTCTCGCTGCCGCAGCCTTTTGGCAAAATCACCAGATGCACCTTATCTCCCGGCACAATTCGGCAGTGGATAATGGCAGGGGTATTGTCCTGCGTGTTTTTGCGCAGGAAAACGGGATCGTCTACGGAAGATTTACGCAGGTAGCCTTCGGTGTAACCTTTGGCCACGCCGGCATGGATAGCTTCCCACAGGTCGCCGCCGGTAAAATGCACTTCCTGTCCGATATCGATGTAGACCACGGTCAGACCCGTGTCCTGACACAGGGGCACTTGTTTCTTGTTGGCCAGCTTTGCATTTTCGATAATGGTGTCCAGAACCTGGCAGCCTAACGGGGAAATTTCCTCTTTCCTGGCAGCCTCCAGTTTTTTCAGCACACCTTCCGGCAGATTGTTGCAGGAATCAATGCAACATTCCGCTACGGCCCGGGTCACTTCTTTCACGTCGATGTCTCTCATGTGGATGATCCCTCCTTTTAATGTTTTTAATAAATCCAACCTGCAAAACTTACACTTCCATAAACTCAACCGCCGGCATATGTCCCCTGTTCAGGGTCAGGACAGCAAAACCTGCGTGGCTTCCCTCCCTGGGCCGGGCCGGGCTGCCGGGGTTCAGCAGCCAGATGCCGCTGATTTGTTTAAACACGGGAACATGGGTATGGCCGAAGATTACGATGTCCTGTTCCATGCTCTGTCCCCACCAGGCCAGCTCGCTGATCTGCCGCGTTTCCCCCATGTACAGGTGACCGTGGGTAACCCAGAGTTTAAAGCCTTCGATTTCCAGAAAGCAGTCCGGCTTGGCTTCTACCGGGCCGCGCATCACATCGCAGTTGCCGGATACTGCGTATACGGTCTGGTTTATCATGTTGTGGAGCGCATTGGCATCCATGGCATAATCGCCGCAATGGATCCAACATTCCACCGGCGGCGCAGTGGCCAAAACCTTCCGTATAGCCGCCATGCTGCCATGAGTATCGCTTATAATTCCTATTTTCATAATGTTTGAAATCTCTCTGTTATATGTATTTTGTGAATGACCGAAAACGACACGTCACTGGATAGGTGCAACCTTTCAGTTTGTTTCCGGTTCCGGCTTTGATTCCGGTTTCACTTCCGGTTTCGTATCCGGCCGTGCTTCCCTTTCCGGTTTCGACGCTCCATTTTCTTGTTCAGCTTTCCCGTTCACCTGCTGCTCATTGGAATATTTCCGTCCCTGTTTCTCCTGACGTTTTCCGTTCTTGTTGTTAGCTGCTTTCTTCCACATCGCAATAAGCTTGCGGACCGCTTTACCCCGGTGGCTGATCTTGTTTTTCTCTTCCGCTGTAGCTTCCCCTAACCCTTTGTGCAGCTCTGTAGACCAGAACAGCGGGTCGTAACCGAAACCGTTTTCCCCCAGCGGCTCATGCAACAGCATGCCTTCGCAGCTGCCGTCCGTTTCCGCCACGATCCGCCCGGTGGGATTGGCTACCGCCAATGCGCACCGGAACCGGCAGGTGCGGGTAATCTGGAATTTCATCTGCTGCAACAGCAGATCGTTGTTCTCTTTGTCCGTGGCTTCTTCGCCGGCAAAGCGCGCGCTTCGCACACCGGGTTCACCGCCCAGCGCTTTCACTTCCAGTCCGCTGTCATCTGCCAGACAGAATTCATTTAAATGTTTTGCGTAATACGTCGCTTTGGTTTTTGCATTGGCTGCAAAGGTCCGGCCGTTTTCGTTGGGCGGCGGCAGCGGCGGATAATCTGCCAGACATTTCAGTTCAACAGGCAATTCTTTAAACATTTCTTTAAATTCATCCAGCTTGCCTAAGTTGGATGTTGCAATCACCAGTGTTCCCATGCGTTCCTCCTGCATGTGCATTATTTCAGAAGATTTTGTACTTCTTCTTTTGTCAGTAAAATGTTCTCTTTGTTGTGGAACAGTTCCATGCGTCCCCGGCGTTCCACGTAGAGGGCAAACTCCACATCAGGCATAGCCAGCAATGCTTCTTCCGCTGTCTTTTTGCCATTGCGGGGCGTTGCCTCAAAGGTAACGGTCAGGTGTCCCATTTCTCCCGGCGGCACCAGCCGGGCCTCAAAGTAATCATCGGTACGGGGCGCAGCCGGATGGTTCACCCGTCCCCGCAGCAACACGCCGTTATACTGTTCATCCGGCAGATAGATGCGGACAAACGCGTCCAGAAAGATGCCTTCGTCGCGACTTTTGTTTTCATACGGCACATCCACACCGAATTCAATCTTTTCATCTGTTTTGGAAATCAGCTTGGCCTGCGTCCGTTTGTCCCTGTAAAATACCAGCTGCTTGTCCGATGCGGCATGCTTGGAGATCAGCTGCAGCGTAAACAGGACAACCAGCGCAATCAGTACCAGAATAACGCCTACTACGATCATGTTCTGTCCCCCTTACGCCTTGCGGTAATTTTTAATGATACAGATCGGCGTTTTCTGGCTGGCGTTGCCAAATGGATTGTCGATCAGAATTTTAGAAACTTTGTCCGGGTCTACTCCGTCGGTCCAGCCGATGATGGCCGCCCGCTTCAGGTCATTCACATCGGCAATGACCGCACCGTACACGCCACAGGCTTCTTTCATTTCCTTTACCACTTTGAAAGGTTCCTTCGGGCCATAGACAATATGCTTATCGTAAGGCGGCATGGTCCCGGTCACGTCGTCGATGAGCCGTGCCTGATAGCCAGCCATCTGGTAAAACACGCCTTTTTTCCCCAGCAGCTTTGTTACCGCACCCACAATAAACGCCCACAGTACTTTTGCATTGCTTTCCGTATCAATGAGCGCCTGCATGCAGTACCAGCCGCTGATGCTTCCGTAGGAAGGAAAGAAATGACACAGGGTCTTGGCCAGAAAACCCGGTTTGAATTCCTCGCACCGCATGGCCATCCCCTGGGTGATTGCCACCACGCTTTCCGCTGCGCAGATCACGTCGTCCGGCCCGTACTTGCCTTTTCCGTATTCCTTTACCGCTTCCACGATATCATCCCGGGAGGTCAGGATCCGCGTGGGCACCGGTATAATTTCATATTCCATGAATTCACACACCTCTGATTCAATTTGTTTAAACTGTATTCTATAACTGTTTTGTTTTAATTATCCGTTCCGAAGCAGCGAAGCCGTACCGGATTACGATGCTTTCGTTTCTGTTTGATAGACTGCATTGATCCGGTCAAACCATTCTGCCGGAAGCCGCACTATCTTTCCGTTTTTATCTGCGAATACGTTAGTTGTGGTTCCTTCCACAAAAACCGTACCGTCCTTCACACGGATCACTTTGTAATCGAAAACCAGCTTGGCCCGGTTAAATTCCCGCAGCGTGGTCTGTACTTCATATTCATCGTCAAAGCGGGCCGAGTGTTTGTATTTTACCTGAATCTCCCGAATGGGAAACAGGATACCGTCTTCCATTAACACATTCAGGTCTACCCCGCAGGCGCGAAGATACGCTACCCTCCCCATTTCCAGCCAGGGAAGGTAACGGGAATGGTAAACCACCGCCATCAGGTCTGTTTCTTCAAACCGAACCCGGTCACGAATTGCAATCATGCTGCGTTCCTTCCTTGTTTATCGTAACTGCATTTTCCATTTTGTTTTGCAAAAAGCTGTCATATCGTATGACCACTTCCATTTTTCAAAACGTATATAATATTATAGCATTTTTACAGGTTCTTGTATACGGAAACGTAAGGAAACGCTGATTAAATGAATTTGTGCGATGACTGAGCGCATTTATTCAACACGCACCACCGTCAGCACGCCGTCCTGCATTCTGAACTTGATTTCTTTTCCGGCAAAACCGAATCCGTAAACCCGTTCCGGATCATTTTGATAATGAGGCGCCGGATTTTCCTCCAGCACACCCAGCAGTCCCTCCCGTTTTTCTTCCGGTATCTGTTCCAATAATTTTTCAGGGAAAACAACCCGGACTTTCTGATAATTCACCTGCCCGGCGAATCCGTCCACCGCATCCGGATGAGAATCCGCGTACGCCAGATAAGGTTTGATATCCAAGATTGGAGTGCCGTCCATCAGGTCTGCGCCGCTTACATAAATCACAGGACCTTTCGGCGTGTCCGGTTCAATCTTTTTGATTTTTACTGAAGAAAGCCCGATGGCGTTGGGACGAAACGGCGAACGGGTGGCAAACACACCCACTCTTGTGTTGCCTCCCAGCCGGGGAGGTCGCACCGTGGCAGACCAGTTGCTGCGTACCGCTTCCGAAAACTGCCAGATGATCCATAAATGGGAGAAGCCCTCCAGTCCCCGGAATGCATCCGGTTGGGCAAATTCTTTTTCAAATTCAATTCTTGCTTCCAGCGCATCCACGATGCCGCTTTGCCTCGGTACGCCAAACTTGCTGGTAAAATCCGTGCGGATGTGGCCGATGATTTTTACAGGATACACTTCTACAGACATAACACGTTCCTTTCACAGTGATAAAAGCAGCCTGCCATTAGGCAAGCTGCTTACTCTTTTTTTATTCATCTTACACAAACGATACTACGCCGGGCAACGCGCTCACTTTGCCTTTCACCTTATCTACCAGTCCGTTCCAGCCTTTACCGATGCTTTGTCCGGCATTGCCAAAAAAGTCTGCTATGCTGCGGCCCCAGGATTTAATCGTACTGCCGGCGTTGTTGCCCCAGTTTTTCACGGTGCTCCCCGCACTGCTGCCCCAGGACTTCACGGTACTTCCGGCACTGGTACCCCAGTCTTTCATGGTTTTACCGGCGCTGGTTCCAAAAGAAACTGCACCATCTTTTGCCTTATTAATTGCTTTGGCCGCTTCTTCCGTCAGTTTGATTTCGCTTTCCTGTTCCATGCTGTCCAATGCTTTCTGCACATCATGGATATTCAGCACCGTCGCCACCGTACCGCCCAGGAAGCTCTCAAATTCCGTAATGATCCGGACTTTCAGCTTTTCATCCATGGTCGCGTTGATGGATTCGCCGATATGGCTGCCGATCTTCTCGCCAAAATAAGCGCCCAGCAACGCGCCGTTAATAGTAATCGAGCCTAAACTGATGCCGCCGGTCGCGCCTTCCAGCGCACCGCCTGCCGCCGTTCCTGCCGCTGTCCCCGCCAGAAAACCGATCTGTTTGTAATCAAAGCCGGCCAGCATACCGATCAGGGATGTCATAGCTGTATCCGTCAGTTTCTCCACGCCCTCCTTACCGGAGATGATGCCCTTTTTAACTTTTAACACGGTTTTGGCTTCTTCTACCGCATTGATGGCAATCATGGTAAGCTGCCGGGGCGCCGCCTGGTTCATTATGGAAATCTTGCCGCTGTCCGCTGCCAATACAAGACCAACCGCCACGGCGGTTTTAATGCCGCGGTCCTTATCTTTTTCCAGATCGTCGCGCATAAGGCGGGCTTCCCTGTCGCTCAACGCCCGGCCTTTCCAGTTTTTGCCCGCAATGGTAAAACCGTTGTTGCGGCCATGGCTGGTCACTTTCGGTGCGTCGCCGGTCAGTTCCACCGCTTTGGTAATATATTTCTTCAGCTGGCCATCCATCCAGCTCTTTTTGCTTTCCCCTTTTTTCACAGCTTCTGCCAGGGACCGGTTCTGCTCTTCCGTTTCGCGGATCGCATCCTGAATCTCCTGGACGATTTCCGTCACGCGGTTTTTCGAAGCATTTTCCATCTTTTCCTGCAGTATCTTTTCCGACCAGGCTTCCACGGACAGCGCCTCATCTTTTTCCGCAAAGCTGACCAGGGCATCGGAGATTGCCTTCTGGATCCGGTCCGCATCCTGGGCCGACAGTACGTCCTCCAGCGAACTCTTAGTCTTCCGTTCCGGCAAAGAGCCAAGATTCAGAGAACCCTGCTTGTTTTCGCCTGTATTTGTATTTTCAGAGGTTTCTCCCTCAGCAAAGGCAATCCCGCAGAACAGGCAGAACGAAAGAACCAACGCAAAAAATTTCTTCATCGGTATCCTCCTTTCCGGGTAAACGAGTTAAAAACAGCTTACAAAACATTACGTGCGATACCATAATCAATACGCTATTATTATAGCATATTTTACAACCGGATTTCATCTTTTCTGTTTTCTTCGGTTGCATAGTAAAATAAAAATGTGTTTTTTACATGACAAAGTCAAAACTATAAAACCGAATTTCAATGTATGAAAAGACCTGCAGCCGGTCAGTTTTCGTCCGTCCGTTGCAGGTCTCCTTCTTTTCAGTCGTCTCTGTCCACTTTGTATTTCCGTTCCAGTTCTTTGTAATGGTCCAGCCCGATAAACTGATTGAACTTTCCAAACTCCATCATGCCGGCAGCCGTCGCATCCGTATTTCCGTTTTCTTTCAGGCCGCTGAACAGATCGTACAGTGCTTTGGTAACGGTATACACGGCGCTGCAGGCCCAGAACACAACGGAATACCCCATCTGTTCCAGTTCCTTCGCCGGAATGATGGGTGTTTTGCCGCCTTCAATCATGTTGGCGTCCAAAAAGGCGCCAGAGCCTCTCAGTTCTTTGGCAAACCGTTCAATCTCTTCCCGTGTGCAGAGACCGTCGGCGAACAGCATTTCCGCTCCTGCGTCCGCATACCGTTTGCATCGTTCGATGGCATCTTCGATTCCATATACGGCCCGGCTGTCCGTACGCGCCATGATCATGGTTTCTTTGTCCACGCGGCCTTCCACCGCGGCGCGAATCTTCTGTACATGTTCGTCCGCCGTGATCACCTGCTTGCCGTCCATGTGCCCGCAGCGTTTCGGCCACACCTGGTCTTCAAAAAAGATACAGGCCGCCCCGGCTTTTTCAAATTCATATTCCGTACGGATTACATTCAGTGCGTTTCCGTACCCGTTGTCACCGTCGGCAATGACAGGAATATCGGTTGCGTCACAGATTTCTTTCAACGCCGTAGCCATTTCCGTCATGGACAACAGCCCCACATCCGGCTGTGCCAGATGAACCGCCGTTACGCTGTAACCGCCCATGGCCACACACCGGATCCCGGCAGCCTGGGCAACTTTGGCAGTCAGTGCATCGCCTACTCCCGGAACACACACAATGTTTTCGCCGGACAGCAGCTTGCGCAACTCTTTCCGTTTTTGTGTCGCAGTTTTCATAAAATCCCCCTCTTAACGATTGTTACCAGATCAGGTTTGCTTTCTTTTTATTGTACACGAATTCTCTCCGGTTTTCCACAAGTTCCTGTCCAATTGCAGAAAATCTTTACATTCCTGAAATTTGTGGTATAATACATTGCAGGTTTATTGTTACGGAGCGGTATCGAAGTGGTCATAACGAGGCGGACTCGAAATCCGTTAGCCGTCCGCGGCACGTGGGTTCGAATCCCACCCGCTCCGCCATTTTTCTGAAACAGCGCTCATGATTTACGTATTCTGCTTTTACGTTTATCAAAAACCTGCAACCTGACATTCTTCAAAATACAAATGCGTCTCTCGCCATGAGGGACGCATTTTTTTCTTTTATTTTTCTTTTGCCCTGCAATCTGCAAAAAAATCCCTGACCACTGCCGCGCACCGATCCTCCAGAATTCCGCCGATAACTTGCGGCTGATGATTCAGCAGCGGATGAGTCAGCACATTGAATAATGATTCTACAGCTCCCGCCCGGTTATCCCGGCAGCCGAAGATTACCGTATCAACCCGGCTGTTATAAATGGCGCCGGCGCACATGGGACAGGGCTCCACCGTCACATACAGGGCACAGCCGGAAAGGCGCCAGTTATGTAATTTTTCGCAGGCCTCCCGTATTGCGATGACTTCTGCATGAGCGGTAGCATCCAGCCACTGCTCCCGCATATTATGGGCTTTGGCTATAACCCGGCCGTCTTTAACTATAACGGCCCCGATGGGGACTTCTCCCTGTTTTACCGCTATTTCAGCTTCCTGCAACGCTAACTCCATAAATTGCTCGTGGTTCATTTCCATTCGCATCATCCGCTTCTTCTATAATATAATAATACACTCATAAAACCATTTAAAATCGAAAACTGTTTTATTGCGTTTTTATGCTGTCAGGAAATGCAACGTATCCTTCCTGTTCCGCTCACTTATCTTCCTGCTCCAGCGTATCCTGTTCTTCCAGCAGTTCTTCCCACTTTTGGACCAACCCGTCAATGGTCTTTACATATTCTTCCCGCTCGGCCGCCATGGCTTTGCTCTTTTCCAGGTCCAGATGATTCTCCGGAATGGAAATCCGCTTGTCCAGCCAGCCTAACATGGCTTCCTGTTCACGCAGCCGCAACTCCACTTTCGCAATCAGTTCTTCCAGTTGCGCCGGACTGTGCCTGCGGGCTTTTTTTATTTCCTGTTTCTTAATTTTTCCGTCCCAGGGTTTGCCCGCATCGCGAACCACTTCCGAAGAAGTTTCCCCGTTTTCCGGCTGTACAGCGGTGTTTCCTTTTGCTTCCTGTTCCCTGCAGGATTCAGGCGCTTCCTCCTTCCGCACCTGCTGTTCTCTTATGAAAGACTCAGCCTCTTCTGCCTGTTTTCTTTTTTGCTTTTCTTCCAGATAAAATCCGTAATCGCCTTTATAATCCAGAATCCGGCGACCCTCAATCTCCCAGATCCTGTCGCATACTTCATTAACCAGATACCGGTCATGGCTGACCACCAGCACGGTACCGTCAAAGACTTCCAGCGCTGCTTCCACCGTTTCTTTCGCCAGAATATCCAGATGGTTGGTAGGTTCGTCCAATATCAGCAGGTTTGCACCGTCCAGCACCAGTTTTAACAACACCAGCCGCGCTTTCTGCCCTCCGGAAAGCGTGCCGATTTCCTTAAATACATCATCACCGTGAAACAGCATACCGCCTAACAGCGAGCGTGTGTGTTCTTCCGTCTGGCCATACTCTGTCAGGAAATTTTCCAACAAGGTCTGTTCCGGATTCAGCCGTTCATAACTCTGTGAAAAATAACCGATTTTAACCCGGTTGCCGATTTTCGCTTCCCCGCCCAGTGCGGGAATCTCTCCCAGAATCGTTCGAAGCATGGTAGTCTTGCCGCTGCCGTTCGGACCGATCAACCCTGCCTTTTCTCCGCGACGCAGCACCAGATCGACATCTTTAGCCAGCACGTTATCCCCGTATCCTACTTTCAGATGTTCCAGAATCAATACACGTTCTGCCGACTCCGGTGCTTTCGGCAGGCGCAGGGAAAAACTTTCGTTTTCCACCGGCGCCTCCAGCCGTTCCAGCCGATCCAGTCTGGACTGTCTGCCCCGGGCCATCTTGCTTTTGATCCCCGCTTTAAAACGACGGATATAAGCCTCCTGCTCCGCTATGAAATTCTGCTGCGCATCGTATGCCGCTTTTTCTGTTTTAGCCAGTATTTCTTTCTGCGCAAGGTATTTTGTGTAATTCCCGGTAAAAGAGCGGATATGCCTCCCTTCCATTTCCAGGATCCGTGTGGCAACGTGGTCCAAAAAGGCCCGGTCATGGCTGACCACCAGTACGCCGCCTTTGAAATCCCGCAGGTATCCTTCCAGCCATTCCATCATACGGATATCCAGATGGTTCGTCGGTTCATCCAGCAATAAAAAATCCGGTGAAGAAACCAGAGCCGCCGCCAGGAGAAGGCGCGTCTTCTGACCCCCGGAAAGAGAAGCTGCCTGCATTCCCCACATGGATTCCGGAAATGCAAGGCCAAATAAAACCATTTTTAATTTTGCTTCATAATGGTAACCGTCCAGGAATTCATAGCGCTGGGTAACGCGGCCGTAGCTGTCCAGGATTTCCTGGTTACCGGATGCCGATGCCTGTTCCAGTTCTGCCAGTTTTTGACGCAGAGACAGGATTTCGGGATTGGCCTTCAGCATAAAGTCCCATACAGACTCCCGGCCAATGCTTCCAAAGCCCTGCTCCACATACCCTACATTAATACCCGGTTCGAAGCTGACAGTCCCCCTGTCGGCATAGTCAGGCCGAAGCAGACATTTTACCAGCGTAGATTTTCCGCTGCCATTAACTCCCACCAGCCCGATTTTTTCTCCTTTGGCGATCATAAAGCTGACGTCTTTGAATACTTCCTGCACGCCAAAGGACTTCTCCAGTTTATCAACGATTAATTGCATAGATATTTCCCATTATGTTGTAACGTATTGACTGTTTCCCAACGTAAAAAGTTCCTTAACTCTCAAATCCGTAGGGATGCTCTTTATGCCACTGCCATGCCGTTTTAATTATTTCTTCCGTGTTGCTGTGCTGCGGCTTCCATCCCAATACTTTTTTGCACTTGGCGCTGGAGGCGATCAGCACCGCAGGATCTCCTGCCCGCCGGGCTTCTTCCTCTACTTTAAAATCAATGCCCGTAACCGTTTTGGCCGTCTCAATAATTTCCCGTACACTGAAACCGGCCTCACTGCCCAGGTTGAACACATCGCTGACGCCGCCATCAGCCAGGTATTGCATCGCCAGCACATGGGCATCCGCCAGGTCCAACACATGGATATAGTCCCGCAGGCAGGTGCCGTCCGGTGTGGGATAATCTGTTCCGTAAATGGAAATATGGTCGCGCACGCCCTGTGCCGCCTTTAAAATCAAAGGAATCAGATGGGATTCCGGATTATGGTCTTCCCCGATGGATCCGTCCAAGGCAGCGCCGGCCGCGTTAAAATAGCGCAGTGCCACATAGTCCATACCATAGGCCATGGTAAAATCCTTCATCATAGTTTCAATCATCAGCTTGGTCCGCCCGTAAACGTTAGTGGGAACGGTGGGAAAATTCTCTTTAATAGGCGTCCTTTTCGGTTCCCCATACACCGCTGCGGTAGAAGAAAACACAATATGATCTACTCCTGCTTCATGCATGGCGATCAGCAGATGCAACGTTCCTTCCACATTATTATAATAATACTTGGCCGGATCCGTCATGGATTCGCCCACCAGCGAAGAAGCAGCAAAATGAATGACGCCGTCGATTTCATGTTCTGCCAGGATATGTTTTAAGAACGGCACATCGTGGATATCTCCGGTAATCAGTTGCACATCATCCGGTACAGAGGCCTCATGCCCGGTAGACAGATTATCGTATACGATCGGTGTAAAATCCTTGGACGCTGCCAGCGCCCGTACCGTATGGGAGCCGATGTAGCCGGCACCACCTGTTACCAAAATATTCATACTAAAATCTCCTCATAATTAAGATTTATAAATAAAACCGCTTACACTATTGTACAGCAAGCGGCTCTATTTTCAAAATAAAAAGTAACTTTTATTTTACAACGATTTCCTTCAAATATTTTAAGAAACCATCATGCAAATCTGGACGGCGCAGGGCATACTCCACAGTCGCTTCCAAAAAGCCCTGTTTGTCACCCACATCATACCGGCGTCCTTCAAAATTATAAGCATAAACCGGCTGTATCTTCAGCAGGGAACGCAGACCGTCCGTCAGCTGGATTTCCCCGCCAGCCCCCGGATCGGTATGTTCCAGAAGCTCAAAGATCTCCGGTGTGATAACATAACGTCCCAGCACGGCCATGTTGGAAGGCGCTTCGTCTACCGGCGGTTTTTCTACCATATCTGCCACAGCAAACGTCCGGGGATCGCTGGTTCCTCTTGTGGCTACAATACCATAGGAAGAAACCTTTTCATGCGGCACTTCCTGCACGCCTAACACGGAAGCCCCGGTTCTCTCATATACATCAATCAGCTGCCGCAAGGCCGGTTTTTCATCATTATACACCACATCATCGCCTAACAAAACAGCAAACGGTTCGTTGCCGATAAACTGCTTGGCGCATAAAATCGCATGCCCCAGTCCTCTCGGCTCTTTTTGGCGAATATAATGAATCCGGATATCCGAGATACTCCGCACCATTTCCAGCCACTCATTCTTTCCTTTTTCTGCCAGGTTCAGTTCCAGTTCGATGCTTCGGTCAAAATGGTCTTCAATCGCCCGCTTGCTGCGACCTGTGATAATCAGGATATCTTCTATCCCGCTGGCCAGCGCTTCCTCAACGATGTATTGGATCGTAGGTTTATCCACAATAGGAAGCATTTCCTTCGGCGTTGCTTTCGTAGCCGGCAAAAATCGGGTGCCTAATCCTGCTGCCGGAATTACAGCTCTTGTAATGGTTTTAAAACGTATGCTCATGCTGGTTCACCGCCTATTTCCTGTAATAATTCCTGCGTCTTTTCTTCTAACAGTGTTCTGTTACCTCTGGTTTCCACGTTCACCCGGATCACCGGCTCTGTATTGGACGCCCGTAGGTTAAAGCGCCAATCCGGGAACTCAATGCTCAGTCCGTCCAGTGTATCGGCCTTGCCGTTTTTATATTTCATTTCTAATTTTTCAAAAACGGCCTTACTGTCCGTGACTTTCCGATTGATCTCGCCGCTGCAGGGGAACGCATCCTCCATGCTGCCAATCAGTTCCGAAAGTGTTTTCCCGCAGGAGCATAACATTTCCGAAACAATCAGCGCCGTAATCATGCCGCTGTCACAGAACGTAAAATCACGGAAATAATGATGGCTTGACATTTCCCCGCCGTAAATCACACCGTTTTCCCGCATACACTGCTTCATAAAGGCATGACCGCTCTTACAGCGGACCGGTACGCCGCCATGACTTTTTACAATCGCTTCTGTATTCCAGGTCAGCCGCGCATCATACATAATCTTACATCCCGGATACTTATGGAGGAAATGCTCAGCCAAAAGCCCCACCAGATAATATCCTTCTACAAACTGTCCTGTTTCATCACAAAAGAAGCAGCGGTCAAAATCACCGTCCCAGGCAATACCGAAATCCGCGTGATGCTTCAGCACCGCTTCCACAGTACATTTGCGATTCTCTTCCAGCATGGGATTGGGAACACCATTTGGAAAGGTTCCATCCGGTTCATAATTGATTTTTATAAACCGGAATGGCACATATTTTTCCAGTTCGTCCAGTACTGTACCGGCGCCGCCGTTACCCGGATTTACTACAATTTTGACCGGTTTCAGTTGGGAACGGTCAACGTATTGCAAAATGTGTTCCACATACGGCTTCATAATATTCTGCCGGGTCAGGATTCCTCTCGCTTTTCCTACCATCAGGTGATGGGGGAAATCGTCCCCTCTTACCATCTGCTCAATTTCCAACAGACCGGTATCAACTCCCACCGGCCTTGCATCCCGCCGCACCAGTTTCAAACCGTTATACTCTGCCGGATTATGGCTGGCAGTAACCATGATACCGCCATCCACATTCAGGAATGCAGTAGCAAAATATATCATTTCCGTACCGCACTGGCCGATATCAATTACATTAGCGCCTCCATCCTGCAGCCCGTCACACAACGCCTGAAGCAGTTTAGGTCCCGTCAGGCGAATATCACAGCCTACAACAACAGATTCTGCTCCGAATAAGGCGCAAAATACCTTTCCCACCCGGTACGCCAGCTCTTCATTGACCTCTTCCGGGTAGATTCCGCGTATATCGTATGCTTTAAATGCCTTTGTGTTAATCACCGCGATCCCCCATTCCACCATTATCCCTCATTGAGCCTAAACAAAGCGCGATGAGCAATATCCAAACTTGGTTCATAAATTGTATATTCTACCAAAACACAAAAAATCCTGCAAAAAAGAAAGAAGCGGAATAAAATGGGCCGTAACCCCTTTATCCCAGCTTCCATTCGAGATAACTATAAGAAAGCGGTGATTCATTCGTCTGGCTGCACTTTTTGAAAACAGACCTCGCTTCAAATATGTCGAAAAATAAAAACGGCTACTCTGAAAAACAAATGCAAGCCTTTCAATCAAATATCATAATTCCGTTCCCGTAACACGTTCTCCGCCGCTTCACCCAAAAACCAGCGCATGGTGGTAAAAAAGGCAAGATAATTATTATCGGAATTCGGTATCAGTAATTCCCGGGCCAGCTGGTCCAAGGCCTCTTCAATGGGAACGCCCTGCCCCGTCAGCTCGGCCACCTGCTCCTGCAGTACTTCGATTACTGCCTTGCGAAGCCGTTTCAACCGGGGCGCATTCAGATTCAGTTCCACAATCGTATTGCAGGCCTTTTTGCGTAACATTTCCGGACAGCGGTCTTCGTCTACGGACATGGCGCCGGAAAACGAATCAAAGCAGAACAGCATTTCCTTAGCAGGTATCTGCAACGGGTTCAGGATTTCCGCGTTAATGAATTTCCCGCCTTTGGGAACATCACAGCTCCGGTCTTCCTTAACTTTGGAAAAACGGTAATCGGCTTCCGCCACCTTGGGCTGGCTTCCTCCATGACAGGCTCCCAGCATGTTCTTCCATTCCAGATGATAATTGCGCTCTTCACGTTCCGTTCCCACCTTGGGATGGAAGTGTTCTACACGGAAATCGTCTACCCGGTCTTCTTCGTCCGTCAGTTTTATATTAATCTCACAGTATGCGCACAATCCGTGCTGATCGCGAAGCAACTGCCGCTTTACCTGACGATAACCGTCTCTGCTGCGGTGATGAAACTTTTCCCAGGTATCATGAGGATAACGTTGTTTATAGCGAGCCAGCAATTCCGGTTCATCCGGACTCTTTTGCACCCGTTTCATACGTTACGCCACCCTTCCCCTGAAAATGAATACCTTTTAAACTATCACCAGTAAATTTGTTTCTTCGCCAGTCTGAAAACGCAATTCATATCTTCACAGTTTCTTATTTCTTCCTACGGAAATTACGCACCCGGATATCCATATCCGCCCGGACCAGCGCAGGTTCTCTTCCCTGAGACCACTGATCCAGTGTTTCGCGTAACGCCAGCGCCTCTTCGCTGTCCCATTTGTCCTCATTGACCAGTTGCAGATAGCGCTGCAGTGCCTGTACGATAGGCAGGGAGCCAGGCCGGCTCTCCACATGCTGGATGTCCCGCAGCAACTGGCTGCTTTCCGCTCCCAGTGAAAATGTCGGTTCCTCAATATCCACCAGGTCGTTATCCCAATGGAGGATCCGAATACATTCCGCAGGCACGCTGGTCAGAACCTGAGGACTGTGAGTTGTAACAATAAACTGTACCTTGGGGAATGCCTTGACCAGGTCATTGACAACGGTCTGCTGCCAGGAAGGATGAAGGTGCATGTCCACCTCATCTATCAGAACCACGCCGGACGTTTTCAGCGTGACATCTTCACCCATATCCGGATTAAGACGAGCCATACGATACGCAATATCTGCCGCCATGCTGATGACGCTTCGGGCTCCGTCGCTCATAGCCTCCAGCGGCAGTTCTCCTTTATCCGGATGGCATATCAGCAGGTTCTGAGCCGCAAAACTGTATTTTAAATCCGTCCAGCCCATACTTTGTATGCAGGTAACGATCGCCTTGTTGATGGCATTCAAAATTTCACGGTAGGGATTCTTTTTGTTCAGCTTTTTTTCCGCAATGATGTGGTCATATTCCAGCGCGCTTTCCGTAGCATAACGGAACCATTGGGCAAATGTATTATACGAGCCGCTTGGTTCCAGACACTCCACATAGCCGCTGCTTCTGGACAAATCCACTTTCTTCCGTTTGAGCAGCGAACTGTCATTCCACATACGGCTGGTACCGTAATAACCCAAAACCGGAAGGATGATATCCTGGTCCCCCGGCTGATTCAACTCGTCCGCAATTCTTTTCCCATAATCAGAAACGAACTTTGCAGAAACAGAAGAGGTTTTACCCTTGACGGATTTTAATTCCCTTTTCCAGGAATATGCTTTTCCGTCATCGGCTTTTACTTCCGTTTCCAGTACAACCGGAAGCAGATACTTCATTCGCTTAATCTGCAATTCATCCTGCGTTTGCGGAACATCCACTACCATCCGGACATCATTCGGTTGGAAGTTACGTGCCTTAATACCGGGAAAGGCCGCCAGATATGGCGCCATCGTTATTGCAAGGCCATCTAAAATCGCGGTCTTCCCTTTTCCGTTTTCCGCTACAATTACAGTAACTTTGGGACTGAATTGCATAGTAAAATCTGTATAGCAGCGAAAGTTCTGCATTCTGATTTTCGATACATACATAGGATGCCAATGCCTCCTTTATAAAAAACCGGACAGGTTTCCCTGTCCGGTAAAGGATAGATTATTTTTTAGCAGCGTTGTTTTCTGCCGGAGCCTGTGCATTCGGATCAACAACGCGGAAATTCATGATAGAGAATTTTCCGTTGGTAACTTTAAACGCAACATCCAGTTCCATGACAGCCCCTTTTTCAAATTTGGCCGCATAAACCAGAACATGGCCGTCGGAAAATACCTGATACACGCGAAGGTCTTTCTGAACCATTTTTCCTAATTCTTTGTTCATGTTAGCAAACATTTCCTTATATCTGTCTGCGGTCAAATCCTTGGCTAAGGACGGATCCATAAAAGCGGAAGCTTTCTTATAGTCTCCGCCGGCAAAAAACTGATCCACAATTTTAGTTTCTGCGTCTAAGTCCGAGCCATAGCTGGCATAGCACATTGCAGAAAAGCTCATCATAATCGCCATTAAAAACAACATTACTTTCTTTTTCATTGTTTTCCCTCCTGAAATTTAAAATTTCTATTTTTTAATAATATATACGTTTTCCTGTCATTGACAGACTCGTATCAGCATAATAATCGTATCGTATTTTTATGGCAAAGTTGCGTCATTTTGGAAAACTTAAATTCACATTTCTGACTACAGCTCTCTGATTAAAAAACACAGACACATTAATTCTTCTTAATTAAAAACTGACATTATCCTCTTTCATGGTCGTTATTGCAGCGCTTCCTCCGGAATTTCGATTTCTCCGGAGAACACTTCAACAGCAGGTCCCTGCAGATAAATATGGTTATTGCCGCTTTCATACGTAACTTTTAACAATCCGCCCCGGGCCTGCACATTTAGCGGTTTATCCATAGCGCCGGCTTTTTTCAGTTTCATGCAGGCATAGTTCACGGCACAGGCTCCGGTTCCGCAGGCCAGCGTTTCTCCGCTTCCACGCTCCCAGACTCTGAATTTCACTGTGTTCTCGTCAATAATCTGCACAAATTCAGTATTCACGCCTTCCGGGAACAACTTGTGATGTTCAAACTGCGGTCCCAAATCTTCCAGATCCAGCGCATCCACATCCGGCACAAACACAACAAAATGCGGGTTTCCCATAGAAACGGCCGTCCCGTTGAAGAAGAACTTCTCCTTATACGTTTTATTATCCGTACCCACAATGGTCGTCTCCCGCAAAACCAGAGACTGGTCCACGAAAATATAATGATCCGTGATCATGGGAATCATACGGGGACGTGTTTCCGGCTGTCCCATATCAACTTTTGCTTCCGTCACCTTACCGTTATCAATGATAAGGTCAATGGTTTTAATACCGCCCAGCGTTTCAATGGAAACTGGATTCTTGTCAGTCAGATGATAATCATATACGTACTTTGCCACGCAGCGGATCCCGTTTCCGCACATCTTTCCTTCCGAACCGTCAGCATTAAACATACGCATTTTAAAATCGGCCACTTCAGAAGGACAGATCAAAATCAATCCATCGCTTCCTATACCATAATGATACCGGCTTACGTATCTTGCCACTGCTTCCGGATTGGACATTTCCTGCTGTGTACAATCTACGTAAACATAATCGTTTCCGCAGCCATGCATTTTGGAAAATTTAAATTTCATCACTTCATCCCCTTGCCGCTACTTTCCTTCTCTTCACCTTTTATTTATTAGCCATATATTATATTAACTATTATTTGTATCAACATTATAGCTAACGTTAAATCGCTAATACATGATTATTTTATTATATCGTGTTTCACAAAAATGAACAAGTAATAAAACCGGGAAAATCTTAAAAATTATTAAAAGTTGAAGGGAGACAGCGTTCCTAGAAATATACAAGAAGTTAAAAAGAATAAGCAAAAATCGAAAATCCCATACATCTGACCCAAAGTAAAAGCCCCCGCACGTGTAGTACGGGGGCTTCGTCTCTGACCGGCAACAATCTATCCTCCCAGGCCGCTTCCAGCCCAGTACTTTCGACGCGTGAGAGCTTAACTGCTGTGTTCGGGATGGGAACAGGTGGATCCTCT
>JAFSPK010000100.1:0-7767 GCA_017443005.1 Acidaminococcaceae bacterium | reverse complement strand
TATATTTATATTATATAAGCTATATGCTTTTCTGATGCGTTACATATCGTTTCGCGGTTGCCTTCCGAACCAGTATCCATGCGGGTTTCCGTGGTGCGTTACAGTATGCGTTACAGGTACCGTTACATTTTGCGTTACAGAAAGCGTTACATCTTGCGTTACAGGTAACGTTACACCCAGCGTTGCATTTTCGTTGCCGGTTTCATTGAAGTCGTCTCCCGACTTAAAAATCATAGCATAAAAAGTGCGGAAAGGGAACACACTGCGCGGTTGTATTAAAGGTGTATAAAAGGTGTAAAAGCATCGTGCGGGCGATGCTGATTAATAAACCGGGTTTCTCCCTTCATTTTTGATTTCTACCTTTTCTACATTTCGCCAAATTGAAGGCCGCAGGGAATTTGACATTGTGAGATGATGAACGCGGTAACGATTCAGAAAACAAAAAAAGCTATGCCGGCCTGTTTAATATGAACGGGTTGGCGTGGCTTTCTTTATAATTTAAAAATCAATTTATATCGTAGAAAAAATATAGTAGTTGGATGACTATAGGCCGCTCTTATAGTACTAACTTATTTGTGCACTGAATCATGCTGGCAGGAATTGGCTTTTCCAATCGCCAGATGATATTCATAGGACGGGAGCCTTCGTTTTGTACAAATTCAGCTAAACCAAGGTACATGAACGGAGCGGTGCCGGCTTCATTCTCTCCATATTCGCGAACAAATAAAAGAACTTTGCTTCCTTGTTCTTTATGATGCATGTAGCGTTGACCGGTGGGAGATGTGGCTGAAGTCGTGCTTTGACTTTGCCAGTGGAACAGAATCTCGTTAATGGAATAATCATTGTACATAGTGGAAGGTGAATAATCTTTTTCGCTTTTGATCAGTGTATTAATTAACACGTCTATTGTTTTATCCGGCAACCATTTTACGCCCTGACGTACATTGCTTGGAGTTAAATAATCTAATGCAGCAAATAACTGGTCACGAGTATAATGGCAATGCAAATCCAGCGGGCAGTCAAAACCAACATCAACAGGATCGTCTACGAAGGTGATATGATCTAGATTATATTTCAGTACGCTGATCATTTCTTCCCAAACAACAGTATTTTTGGAGAGTTCCTGCAGTCTGTGAACGGCTGATACCAGCTTTTGATCATACTCTGAAAAATTATCGGATGTTTCGTTCTGCAAATCATCTGTTACGACTGTTTGATAAAATGTAAAATAAAACATCCATATCATCCGTTTTTCCAGGTCACTGAAGTCTGCAATTTTCCAGTTTGCTATACTCGGAAGTTTGTTTAACAGGAATTGCAACCAACGGCGGCTGTCAATGGAAGCAATACGTGACAGGGCATTAGTCAGATAATCTCGTTCAGGAACTTCAAAGCGAGGAAGCAAATCGGCATCCACGCAAAGAGAGGAAAAAGATGTTTTCGGGAAAGAATACAGGCGCAGCAGAGAAATATGATAATAGTCAACAAAGTTACCTGCTGAAAAAGGCACGTTTTCTTTAAGTGAATAATCGTGGAAATCGCGCAGTTTTTCTATTAAAGCAGCTTTTGTGCTTAACGATGCTTTGATGTTTTTCAGAATGACACTTTGCGCTTCCTTTTCCAGTTGAATATAACAGCCGGCGGGAAGGGAAGTAAAACCTTGATCGATTTCACGATACAGACCCTTCCGAGTGCGATGCAACAGTGCTGTGAATTTTTCATCAAATCTGTATTTTTTATGGGACTGACCAATAAAATCTAAAACAGTCAGACATTCTTTGTCCTCGGCCAGGCGCAACCCACGACCAAGCTGTTGCAGGAATATAGTTAATGATTCGGTGGGACGTAAGAATAAAATGGTATCGATTTCGGGAATATCTACACCTTCGTTATACAAATCTACAACAAAAATGAATTTGATTTCGCCGGAGGTCAATTTGGTTCGGGCGCTGTTGCGTTCTTCATCGGAACTGCCACCTGTCAGGCAAATGGAAGGAATGCCTTCCTCATTGAAAATTTTATTCATGAATTTGGCATGTTCGATGGAAACACAGAACCCGACACCATGAACCAAATTTATGTCGGCTGTATATTTCCGTACTGCCTGAATGACAAGGGTAGCACGTTTTCTTGCTTTAATTTGGTCAAGAACGTAAATATTATTTAAATCTTTGACATCATATCCGCCCCGGCTCCATGTCAGCGTAGATAAATCGGTTCCATCACTGACACCGAAATAGTGGAACGGACAAAGCAGTTTCCTCTCAATGGCTTCCGGAAGGCGAATCTCGGATGTGATCCGATGATTGAAATAATCCGCTACATTTTTTCCATCCATACGTTCTGGTGTTGCGGTTAAGCCAAGCCAAATTTTGGGCGTATAGTAGTTTAAAAGTTTTTGATAGGAAGACGCTGCAGCATGGTGGAATTCATCAATAATAATGTAATCGTAAAAATCTGGCGACGTTTTTGTGGTCCAATCCTGTGAATTAAAAGTTTGAATCGACATAAACAAATGTGACACCTGCGAAGTCGGTCTATGGGATCCTACAAATAAATCACCGAAATTTGCATCTTCCAAAATGCCACGGAAGCAGGAAATACTCTGCGATAATATTTCTTCCCGGTGTGCAATGAATAACAATTTATTTGCATGACCGGAGTTTTGTTTGCAAAAACGTTTGTAATCAAAGGCAGCAATGACTGTTTTACCGGTTCCCGTTGCAGCAACAATTAAGTTTTTATAATTGGATCGGAGTTCTCGCTCTGCTGCTATTTCATCTAAAATTTCCTGTTGGTAAGAATAAGGAGTAATCCTAAAATGATATGCTTCCGGGTTTTCCGCAATTAAATACTGCTTGCCCGGTTTATCCTGAAAACGTTCTTTATATAATGCAGTTTTTAAACGTTCTTTTTGTGCGGAGTCGTAGGTTTCAAAGTCAGGAGAATGCCAATAGGCATCAAACGTATGCAGCACTTTGTTCATAGTGTTGCTCAAATCTTTTTCGGTAATTTTGACATTCCATTCCAACCCGCTGGATATGGCGGGATTCGATAAATTGGAAGAACCTATGTAAGCTGTGGTGAAACCGGTAGCTCTGTGGAACACATAAGCTTTGGCGTGGAGCCTTGTCCGTTTGGTATCATAAGAAATTTTGATTTCCACATTAGGCAGTGTATTTAATTCTTCGATGGCTTTGAAATCCGTAGCGCCTAAATAGGACGTAGTAATAATCCGTAATTTACCACCACGTTGGGTAAATTCCTTTAATGATTCCAATAACAGACTGAGCCCGCTCCACTTAATAAACGAAACCAGCATATCAATACGGTCACAGGTACTAATCTCCGCTTTTAATTCGTTAAACATTTGCGGTTCGTGTTTGGCTCCGGTAAAAAGAGATGTTTCTGCTAAGGAAGTTTGTGGCCGGGGAATTTTCGCATTTGCGTTAACGACACGAATCGTGTTTTGCGAATCTAAAAGAGTCAGCAACTCTTCGCCCTTTTTATCAACAAGCGATTCCTTTAATTCTTCATTATTAGTTTCTTCCTGAATTAACTTTATGATTTTATTGGCAAGAACAATTTGGCGTTGCAACCCGGTTGCATCACCTTCGGACTCCCCAGTATCTTTTGCAGATTCCAGACCTTGGGTTACAATATCTTTCAGATAACCGGATAAAACGGTGGACGCTTCTGTTTGATCAATGGGTTCGATTTCTTTGAAACGGTTTTCCACTTGTTCCAGTTGTTTTGCAAAATGTTCACTGATGACCTGTTCATAAAATCCCGGCTTGAGTTTTTTGTCGCTCATGATAGTACCTCGGTAGTGAAAAATATAATGCATTTCATATATTAGTACTCTATTTTCCATTTTCTATCTATTATGTTACCTGGCAATGGATAATTACGCAAGATCAAAATGATAATAATGACAGGAATAATAACAATCTAAGAGCTGATTGCGTTAGCCAAATCAGAAGGAATTGAAATTACGGAAGCCGAAGCGGAAGCTTACCTTGCCGAGTTATCGGAATGTGAAATGAAAGACGGGCAGCTTAGACGTATTGCGGGCGGAACAGCTTTTACAATTAAGTGTCCGGCCTATGGATATTGAAGTGTCATATAACTGACAAATTGCAGTTTTGCTCAGTAAAGATTATATGATATAATTATAAAAACAATTCCTTTGGGTAGGAATTTATTAAAAGCTGCCGTATATATTTTTAGTAAGAGGCATTAAAAACAAATCTTTTTGAGGGGAGGAACATTATGCCAGCCAACAAAAATGAACTTACAAAAGAAATGATTGAAAAAGCCATGCAGTGCAAAACTGCTGATGAGCTGATGACGCTTGCAAAAGCGGAAGGCTGTGACATCACAAAAGAGGAAGCCGAAGCCTATTTTGCGGAAATTTCCGATGCGGAGCTTGACAGTGAGAAGCTGAAAAATATCGCGGGTGGCTGCTGGAATTGCCTGGCTAATTGCGGGGAAAACACTTGCCCTTGCCTGGGTTAGGTAAAATATCCTGTGTAAATCCGTTTAATCCTGACAGCCGTAGTTTTTTCTGCGGCTGTTTTGTTATAATTCAAATGTACGATGCTTCATTTTCGCCATATTAAGGAGGCGCAAAGATGAGAATCAGTAAACGGTTTTGTATGTTGCTGGCTGCGTTGTTGTGTTTGTTGTTTTCCGTTCCGGCCCGGGCAATGCTGCCCCAGCCGGGCATCTATGAAAAGACAGACGGTTCCGGACGGGTAACGGCCCGCATGTTTATCATTTCACTGCACGGTAAAGGATACACCATGCCCGGGTCCCTCACAATGCAAACATTCTCCGGCTCCCCGATTATCGCGCTGCAGGCGCTGGACGCGGACGGCAGCGTGACGGAAGAGCTGGCCACCACTTACACCGGGAAGACCCGGACGGCCGGCGCCGGGGAAACGGGCCTGCGCCTGACCACGGACCAGTTGCGCGCCATGCACCTGACACCTGACGCCTCCGGCCCGTATGAACCAGTTTCCCCGGAAATTTTCAGCACGGCGTTTGGCCGGCAGGTGGAGTTCAGCTTTGAGGAAGAAGGCAAAGCCGGCGCCTATCATTGCGGTGACGCGCTGGACGGCCAGTACGTAAAAAATGACGGCGCGGATCTTCCTTACCCGGTTTCTGCTGTGATATACGCCTATGAAAAAACGTACAACCGCGAGGCGTTTTACAGGACGGGCACAGCGGTGAACCAGTACACCCGCAGGACAGACAGCCAGAATTCCCTGCATGAAAATTACTGGCTTCTGAATATAAGGAAGCCGGACACATGGACGCATCTGATCGCGGAGAAAAACTTCCGCGTTGTACAGGAGAGCTTTGGACAGCACCAGTTCCGTTTCCTGTTAGTGGATGATAATTATGAACCGGCCTGGCTGAGCGAAGTCTGGAGCGGTTTTAAGGGCTCCGCCCTGACGGATTACTGTGTGTTGTATCTGCACCAGTTCCTTATCCGGAACGCGCCGGAGGTGGTTGAGAATCCTGACATCTATGTGCGCATGACGGATTTTTACTGCGGAGAAGGCCCCAACGCGGTGACCACCAATGCCCTGGCAGTTTTTCTGGAAGAGAACGGGGAACTGATGCGCCTGGGCCATGGGCCGGTTGGGGATAATGGCGTCATCCGTTTCAGCAAGAATATGGGACGCGCCAGCATTAAGGGGGAAGGCGTGCGCCTGCGCCGGCAGCCCAACACCAGCTGCGCCATCCTGGGTGAGTACGACACCGGCTATCCCTTAACTGTGCTGGGTTTTGTAATAGAAACCGGGGACCAGTATAACTTCTTTAAATGGGCGAAAGTCCGGCTGGATGACGGAACTGAGGGCTATGTAAGCGGTCAGTTCATCCAGGGGCTGGAGACGTTGGAAAAACCGTGACGGGCAGGCGCATTTGAAGGATGCTGGCATAAAATGATGGCAGCGATACAAACCGTCATTTTTCTCAACAAATGTTGTTCATTTTTCGTGTTGGGTTTATAATAAATAATATGGAATGGATACCCGTTGAATTTTTAGTAAAAAGGGGGGGCGCATAGTATGCCAATCAACAAAAAGGAACTCACAAAAGAAATGCTGGAAAAAGCCATGCAGTGCAAATCAGCCGATGAACTGATCGCGCTGGCAAAGACAGGCGGTTATGAGATGACAAAAGAGGAAGCGGAAGCTTACATGACGGAACTGTCTGATTTTGAATTAGATGATATAGCACTAAAGGATATTGCCGGTGGTAAGTGTTATATGAGAACTCCCCTGGATGATATGATGTGAAGAATTTCTGTTTTTCTTACAGCCGTGGAAATTCAACTTCCGCGGCTGTTGTTTTATAATAATACATAATATAGAAAATCATCATGATTAATAAAAAAAGTTTCTGTTTTAAAGACAAATTTTATATTTGCTTATGGTATTATTATAAAAAAGAACGGTCTCTGCTGTTTTAGTTAGATTGCAAGGGGGGAATTGTTATGCCAATCAACAAAAAAGAACTCACAAAAGAGCAAATTGTGAAAGCCGTGCAGTGCAAGACTGCCGATGAACTGATGGAGCTTGCCAAGGCAGAAGGCTATGACATCACAAAAGAGGAAGCGGAAGCCTATTTTGCGGAAATTTCCGATATGGAGCTTGACAGCGAGAAGCTGAAAAAAATAGCGGGCGGCATTGAAACCTGCTGGGCGGTTGACGGTTGCTCCTGGCATTGTTAAAGCGCGGCGCGCTGGAACCGTCAGTCCGGCCTGTGCTGTAACACGAAAGAGAATATAACAGGTTTCTGATTTCCCGACAGCCGTGGAATTTATTTTCCGCGGCTGTTTTGTTATAATTTACATAAAGTAAGTTGGTTTTAAGTCGGTGTTTAACGAAACGGCTGCAGAGGATCATGAACGTTTTGAATGGGGGGCAGGCCATGTTAAAATCCGAAAAGCGTGAATCACAAAAGTTCAAAAAGCGTTACGGGCCCCGGCGTCATAAACTGCTGGGGATCAACAAGTGGACGCGGAAGCAAAAAGAGTTACAGGAAAGAAAGTCAACGGAGAAAGAAACGGAATAATGAATCAGATTGATAAACTTTTGAACACCCCGTACTGGGTGATCGATATCCTGCCGGCGCAGGTTCCCAAAGACAGCCCGGGACAGTATTTTACAATCGAGGATTATTTCCTGAAAAACCGGATTGCGGAGATTAAGCAGAAACACATCGACATCGTACTGAAACTGAACTGCTACAGGGATATATCGGTTGAGGAAGAGCTTAACCCGCCGCCGGAAAAAATCAGCGGAATAATGCGTGAGCGGTACGTGTATATAATGGTTGGAAACTCTATGATCCTTTCCGAGCCTGACGATACGCATCTCACGTTGTTTAATCCGGACGAGGAACTGCTGCGTTTAATCAGGTCCCTTTCCCTGGGGGAAGGGTTGTTCGTCTGGAAACCGTAAAGACAGGTTATGCGCTGAAAATCCAATGGATGAGGGGAAGTTACGGGGTTCGGCTATGGAACATAAAAGCTATTATCCCAAGACCGGATTAACTGAATATGCGATGAAAGCGGCGGAACTTGTTTTTGGCCTGTCCCTGTTTTCGGCAGGCGCGTACCTCATGGTTCAGGCAAACATAGGCCTTTCTTCCTGGTGGGCGCTGGATATAGGCATCGCGAACAGCACCGGGATTGATTACGGCACGGTTCATAATATAGTTGCGCTGGCAATTCTTTTGATCGACATTCTG
>JAFSPK010000099.1:0-48186 GCA_017443005.1 Acidaminococcaceae bacterium | reverse complement strand
TTCTCTCCGGGGCGCCGTTTCCATCGCCCGGCGCATCCAGGATCCTCTGGCCGAGCTGGTCAAAATCGAGCCGAAAGCCATCGGCGTAGGCCAGTACCAGCACGATGTGAACCAGAAGGAACTGGGCAACGCGTTAGGCGACGTAGTAGAAAGCTGCGTAAACCATGTGGGTGTGGAACTGAACACCGCCTCCCCTGCATTATTAAGCTATGTAGCAGGCGTCAGCAGCGCTGTAGCCAAAAATATTATAGCCTACCGTAACGAAAACGGGCGCTTCCGCAACCGCAAAGAACTACTGAAAGTGCCCCGTTTAGGTCCGGCCGCCTTTACCCAGTGCGCCGGCTTCCTGCGCATTGCCAACGGAACCAATCCGCTGGACAATACGCCGGTCCATCCGGAAAGCTACGAACTGACGGAAAAAATTCTGGCAGAATTAGGCTGCAAAAAAGAAAACAGCGGCAGCCCTGCCGTACAATTAGCCGCCGCCAAAGCCGATCCGAAACGAATTGCGGAACACCTTCAGGCCGGCCTGCCTACCGTTACCGATATCCTGCAGGCCCTGGCCAAACCGGGCCGCGATCCCCGGGAAGATTCTCCTGCTCCCCTGAGCCGCAAAAATGTTACAAAGCTCAGCGAACTGCAGATTGGTTCCATCGTGAAAGGAACGATCCGCAATGTAGTGGACTTCGGCTGCTTCGTGGATATCGGCCTGAAAGTCAACGGGCTGATCCACCGCTCCGAACTGTCCAACCGGCGTTTCAAACATCCGCTGGATATTGTTTCTACCGGGGACATCGTAGACGTGATGATTATCAGCATTGATGAAGCCCGTGGGCGGATCGGGCTCTCCTTAAAGCGGGTCCCGGAAGCGAAAAACCGATAGAAAAAGTATAAAAATAGTATAAAAAAAAGCCCTTGCTAGAAGGGCCAAATGAGGGGCTGTTTTATTGTATTTATAATATATCATAAATCATTGAAAACTTCAATACTGTTTTCTTATTTTTTAGGGGAATTTTTGTAATCCTGTTCCAGCTTTTTGGTATTCTCTCTGAATTTTTCTGACATTTTGACGCCCTGCATTTCCGCCATCTGTTGGCGCATTTTGGGAATGTCAGGAATCCAGTAACTGATGCCATCGACGTATTTCGGAGTTCCCGGCACCATAGCCATTTTCAGCCCGTCCGTTTCCATCATATTGTGCATCACTTTGCCCAGCTCGACCATTTCTTTTAAGGAAAGGTCTGTCTTGATCATTGACATGATCTGTTTGGAGACACCGGGCATTTTGGCCAGGATATTCTTCGATGCAATCTGTTTGTACAATGCCATAATAAATTTCTGCTGCCTGCGGATCCGCCCGATATCTCCTTCTTCATCACGGTAACGGACGTACTGCATGGCAGTTTTTCCATCCATGTGCTGGTTGCCGGGGCGCAGGTCTATTTCGAAATTGGCATACGGATCGTAATAATACATACGCTTTTCCACGTTGATATCCACACCGCCTACCGCGTCTACCAGCCCTTTAAATCCCTGGAAATCCACAACTACATAATTATGGAGTTTGATGCCCAGAAAATCCTGTACGGTTTCCTGTGTCAGTTTATGCCCTCCATAGGCAAACGCCGAATTAATTTTATCCCAGCCATGTCCTTTGATTTTCACCCGGGTATCCCGGGGAACAGAGAGCAGGGCTGCTTTTTTATCGCTTTTATCCATCATTACGACAAACAGGGTATCGCTGCGCCCTGCATCGTCTTTACGGATATCGCAGCCCATCACAACAATATTCCTCTTTCCGGATAAAAATTCCAGGTCCGGAATTTTTTCAAGTGAAAAATCGCCCCACATAAAAGCGGCAATCGCTGCCACAATCAGAAAAAAAATCTTACGCAAAGTCTGCTAACCCCTTTCCGAAGCGTTCAAGAAAACTGTGTAAAATTGCGGCTGTCATGCCCCAAATAACCTTATCCCCGTACTGGTAAAAGTAAATCGGATACTCCTGATGGAAATCTTTATGGGGGTCCAGATGTGGCACCAGTTCAAACGGAAAATCGTCTTTCCGGGTAACCTGTATGTGGGCCGTACCGATCCGGGGCTCATGGTGTAAAAACCAGGAGAGTGGAACGGCAAACAGTTCCGCAACTTCATCCCGGTTATAATCCCATTGCCTGTAATCCGTATCCGTCGCTTCCGGAATCTTCTCCAGATTCCAGATTCCGACAAACGGATAGACCATAAATCCGTTATGGGCCGCAAAAAAATCAAGGGTGCCGCAGAGTTGTATATCCTTATACGGAACGCCCAGTTCCTCGGAAGCTTCCCGCACCGCCGCTGCCGCATAATTACGATCGCTGCTCTCCCTGCGTCCGCCCGGGAAGCAGATATCTCCGGGCTGCCAGCCCAATTTTCCGGAACGGACTTCAAACAACAGCTCCGGCCCGTTTTTTCCCTGAAGCAACAACAGGAGAACCGAGGCTGTCCGCATCACCACGCCTGTCTGATCCAGACCGGGACGGCGGGCACTGGTCTCCTGTTGAATCCATGCAGCCATTGCATGTAAACCGTTCATGACTCATCCTCCATTCCGCTCATTGTTCCTTTGCGGAATAATCAGAATCGAAAACCCTGTTTCTTTTTTATTTAACAAACAAATCCCATAAGATAACTGCCGCAGCACCGGGAATTCCAAAGAATCCCGCTATCAGCGCCTTAAAAATAGTAATATGGATCTTCACGTTAAAGAGTGCGCCTCCCAGCAGATTTGCCAGCCACAGCATGACGGCGCCGATGATGCCGTTCCAGACCAGCTTAAACGGCAGTGCAAGCAGTTTAACGATGATATACAGTATCACTACACCAATAGCCAGTGAACCGAGCGAAGCTATAATTTCCATGACTGCCTCCTTTTCTTCCGGGCCAAACCTCTTGACCAACAGGCTTGGCAATTCATACTCATAAAACTGTCGTTTCCCAGGACAAATTGAATTTCCCTTATTCCTTAATCGGGGTACGGTTTTCCAGTGCTTTGGCCAGCGTGACCTCGTCTGCATACTCCAGGTCTCCGCCCATGGGCAGTCCCCGGGCAATACGGCTGACCATCACGGGCTGATGCCGCAGAAGCTGCGCCAGATAGGATGCGGTTGCTTCTCCTTCCACATTGCTGTTGGTAGCAAGGATGACTTCTTTCACATCCTCTTTTTCAAGCCGGAACAGCAGCTCTTTGATCCGCAGATTTTCCGGTCCTATACCGTCCAGCGGCGACAGGCATCCGTGCAGTACGTGATAAACGCCTGTATAACCGTGGCTTCGTTCCATGGCCATGGCATCCTGAGGCTGTTCCACCACACAGATCATGCTGTGATCGCGTCCTGTATCTGCACAGATTTCACATACATCGCTGTCAGTCAGGTTAAAACATTCTTTGCAGAACCGGATCTCCCGTTTCGCCTGCAGCAGTGTTTCCGCCAGCCGACGTACCTCTTCTTCCGGCATATCAATAATGTGATAGGCCAGTCGCAGCGCTGATTTGTTTCCCACTCCCGGCAGACGCCGGAACTGGTCGTACACACTGTTCAGCGGTTTTATCAGTCCTGCCATTTTACATTCCCGGAATCTTGAGACCGCCGGTCACCTTGTTCATTTCTTCTTCCGAAACAGCGTCTACCTGATGCATGGCTTCATTCACTGCAGCCAGAATTAAATCCTGTAACATTTCCACGTCTTCCGGGTCTACCACCTGGGGATCCAGTACAACGCTGGTCAGTTCTTTCTTGCCTGTTACGGTAACTTTTACCGTACCGCCGCCCGCCGTACTTTCAAAGGTACGGGCCTGCAGATCCGCCTGCACCTTCTGCATTTCGGCCTGCATCTTCTGCACTCGCTGCAACATACCCTGCATATTACCCATACCGCCCATACCGGGGAATTTCATACCTTTCATCTTGTTTTCCTCCTGTCAACTTACTATAAATTGTATTTATGTTTTTTCTATGATACTGCGAAGCGCCATCAAATTTTTTCATTTATTCGCGCTTCTCTAAAATCTGTAACTATACTTTATGCAGCGTTGCATTGAACATTTCCATAGCCTTTTTTGTACTATCGGATACGTTCGGCTGCGCTTCTCTTTTTGCCGGGGTGTTGCTTTTTCCGGCAGGTGCACCCGTTGTGTTTTTTACAGAACTCTTTCCAGCAGGCTTTCCGCCTGTATCCTCCACACACTGCAGCCGGACAGGCACCCGCGCCACCCGCAGCAAAACATCTTCGACTACTTCCCGGTAATCGGGTTTCTGCAGACGTTCGCATAAATATTTCATCTTAAAGCCAACGATAAGCGTTTGATTCTCATAGGCCATCACATACCCATGGGAAGCACAGGCTGCAATGGATTGCTTTCGTTCCGCTTTCAATATTTCCATGGTCCGGGTCCAATATTCATCTCCCGTTGCCCAATCGCCAGCGTAAGGAGTATAACCTTGGTCAGAAGAGCCGTTACCGGCGCCCGGCACATCTCTATTCCCCGGAACAAGCGGAGGTATTGCCGATGGATTATTGCCGGCAGGAGATGCCGCGACTTTCGTTTCTTCGGGAACCGTCGTTTTGGCCTTTTCTTTTTTAGCTGCAGTTGTAACAGGCTGCGGTTGCGGTGTTTTCACCGGAACAACCGGCGCCTCTTCTTTCGGTTTTTGCTGAACCGGTTTCTCAACCGGCTCTGCCGCTTTTACTTTAGAAGCTTCTGTCGGTTTTGCTTTTGTAGTTTCCGCCGGTTTTGTATTTATAACTTCTGTAGGTTTTACTTTTGCAACTTCCGCCGGTTTTTCCTTCCTTGTTTCTGCCGGCGCAGCAATAACAGCCGGCTCCTGCGAAACCGCCGCCGTAAGTCCGCCGGCTTTCAGGGCCGCCATCTCCCGTTCCAGCTGATTGACCCGGGCCGCCAGTGTTTTCAGCGTCCGGTTATCCTCACGGCATAAATCATACAGACACATCTCGGCAGTGACCCTGCCACGGGCTGTAAAACGCAGCTCATTCATAGCCTGATGAATAATCTCCTGGGCTGCCAGGATCCGTTCCCCGGTATACAGTTTTGCCAGCTTCGCCAGTTCTTCCGCCGTATCGGTCACGTAAATGGGCTGATATTCCGGTGTTGCCCTGTACAACAGCAACGCCCGCATATAACCGGACAGCTCGATCAAAATCTGGCTGATGTCCTTGCCCTGCATCAGCAGCCGGTCAAAAATCGTCAGGGCAGAAGCAACCTCACGCTGCCCCACCGCACCAACCAGCTCCCGCAAAATTTCCCGACCAATGATACCGCGGACGGAACGGACCGTTTCCGCCGTAACCGTTTCCGCCATGACGCCGCACTGTTCCAGCAGGCTCAACGCGTCGCGCATGCCACCTTCAGAAGCCGCCGCGATCAGCTCCAATGCTTCCTTTTCCGCTTTAATGTCGCTGCCTTCCGCTACTTTTTGCAGATGCGCTACGATTTCTTCCTGGGTGATCGGATGGAAATCAAATCGCTGGCAGCGGGAATGAATAGTCGGTAAAATCTTCTGGGGCTCCGTCGTCGCCAGAATAAACACCACATGTTCAGGAGGTTCTTCCAGGGTTTTCAGCAGCGCGTTGCAGGCCTCCGTGGTCAGCATATGGGCTTCGTCTATGATATACACTTTATACCGGCAATTGACCGGTGCAAAGTCTGCGTTCTTGTTCAGGTTTTTAATATCGTCCACGCCACGGTTGGAAGCGGCGTCCAGTTCCTGTACGTCCAACGCGCTCCCATCGGTAATCTGCCTGCAGTTCAGACATTCGCCGCAGGGATGATTGGTAGGCCCGTTCTGACAGTTCAGTGCTTTTGCAAAAATACGCGCCGTAGTAGTCTTGCCCGTACCGCGGGGTCCGGTAAACAGATAAGCATGCGCAATACGGCCGCTGGACAATGCATTCATCAGCGCCTGTTTGACAGGCGCCTGTCCCACCAGCGTATCAAAGCCGGACGGACGCCAGCGGAGATATAGGGTTTGGTAAGCCATGTCGCACATCCTTTCTTCTTACGGAATCCGTTTCCTATTCTATTCTAACATTATAGTAAAAAACTGTGCAAATAACAATGAATTTATCGTGAAATACAAAAAGCAGCCCTTCACGGACTGCTTCCTGCCGGTTTTCCTGTAAGACCGCAGGGCAGGCACCCCCGCGGCGCATGAAGGGATCCGCTTAGTGCTGCTTCCTTCCGGACCTGACACGGTTCACAGGCCTCCATCGCGCAGGACCTGCCACTACAGTCGTACAGAAAAACCTTTTTCCCGATATCTGTATTAGAAGAAAAAAGCCGCTGTGCGGCACTTGTTTTCTAATGGCGGAGAGAGAGGGATTCGAACCCTCGGTACGGTTTCCCGTACACACGCTTTCCAGGCGTGCACCTTCAACCGCTCGGTCATCTCTCCGGTTGTAGGAAATAAAGCTTTTAAATTATAAATACGTGGCTGAATGTCAGCCACGTAAAATATTATACGGATATTTCCCTGTTCTGTCAAGCGTTTTTTACAATAACCGTCCAAGAAGCCGGTGCCAAAGGAAAAGATAACCGGTTGTTTTCCTGTGTGCGCAGCCACACTGCTTACTCGTCACTCTCTTCGTCCGGCATTACCCAGAGAGTACGCCCGGAATTCAGCAAAATATTCTGGGCTGTGCTTCCCATCAGCAGTCCCTTGATGGGACCTGCCCCGGTTTTCCCGGTGATGACAATGCTGCAGTTCTCCTCTTCGGCCAGTTTGCAGATTTCCTTGGAAGCGGCGCCGCCGTCTGCAATGACATAGCGGGATTTTATACCGAAATTCTGCATTTCATTGCAAAGCTCTACCAGCATATCCTCGGCCATTTCTTTGTTTTCCAGCAGCTCGTCGTCGCCCCGGACCCCTTCAATAACATGCACGAAAATAACTTCCCCCACATTTTCCCGCAGGTTGCGGATAAAATTCAGGGCGATCAGGGACTTTCGGGAGAAATCCGTTGGCAACAGGATACGCTGCAGATAATCGCTGCACTTGTAATCCCCTTTTACCACAAGAGTGGGAATATCAATGGCACGCACTGCGTTGAAGGTGCTGCTGCCCCGGAACGTACTGGCCCAGAGACCCTTGCCATGGGACGCCATGATCAGCAGGTTGATATCGTACTGGTCAACCGCTTTCTGAATGCCGTTCAGTACGTCCGGATTGCTCTCCCACAAAATTTCTACCTTATCATATCCGGCGTTTTTTATATCCTGCGCCAGACCGTTTAAACGACTATACGTCTTTTTGTAATAGGGAGATGTTTTGGCATAATCTTCAGGTCTTTTGACAACGTGAAGCAGATGCACTTCCGTTTCCGGACTGAGGCAGATGCTGTAAAACACATCCAGCATACGGGGAGTAAGTTCCGAAAGGTCCAAGGCCAGCATTACTCTGGAAAACATTTGCAGATTCTCCTTTAAAATCACTCACTGCTTCTCTGTTTAAGTAGGGGCAGCACCGTCTTGCAGTTACCTGTCCCTGCAATTATAATGATTACAACAAGATATTAATATACATTCATCACTTTGCCCGGATTCAGGATATCCAGCGGATCCAGGGCTTTTTTTATGGCTTTCATCATCGCCAGTTCCACCGGGTCGGTGTATTTTTCCATCGCATAAACTTTCTTCGCACCGATGCCGTGCTCGCCGGAAATACGGCCGCCCAGGCTGTACACGTAGGAATAAGCGGTTTCATGGAAGGCGTGTTGCTGTTGTTCCCAGGCCTCATCGCTCATATCACCTTTCATATGCTGAAAGTGCAGGTTTCCGTCGCCGGCGTGAGCCAGACAGAACATGGTGAAATCGTATTTCTTTGCTTCTTCCGTCAGGCGTTTGATGCAATTGGCAATCTGGTCAACTGGCACTACCAGATCATCTGACTGGGCAATCTTGCTCAGGGAGCGGGTGGACTCCAGGCAGTTTTTACGCACAGTCCAAACGCGCTCGTCTGCTTCCAGCACATCGATGGCTCCGGATTCTTCGCAGATTTCCGCCAGTTTTTCCATTTTGGCATCTACCTCGTCTTCATTGAATGTTTCTATGCTTACGATAAGGTAGCACACACCCTCATCACAATGAGGCAGCTTGATTTCACTGTATTCACAGGAACTCTGCAGAAAATTGCTGTCCATGAATTCCACACTGGTAGGTTCCAGACCGGCCTTTACCAGATTCGGCACCAGGGTTACAGCCTTATCCAAATCGTCATAAACCGCAGCGATGTCCACTTTGTGCGGAGGCAGCGGCAACAACTTCAGGGTCGCCTTGCAAATAATGCCCAACGTGCCTTCCGAACCCATGACCAGCTGTTCCAGGCAGTACCCGGTGCTGCACTTTTTCAGACGGGAGCCCAGCGTCGTTATTTCCCCGGTTGGCGTTACCACTTCTACGGAATAAACCTGGTTCCGGGTGGTACCATAGCGGACTGCCTTGTTGCCGCCGGCGTTGGTTGCGATGTTGCCGCCGATGAGGCAGCTTTCCGCGCTGCAGGGGTCGCCTGCGTACAGCAGACCTTTTGCTTTGGCGGCCATCTGGATATCGATAGTACGCGCACCGGCTTCGGCTACAGCATACATGGCGTCTTCGTTGATTTCAATAATCTTATTCATTTTTTCCATATTCAGCACGATACCGCCCAATACGGGAATCGCACCGTCAGAAACGCTGGTGCCTGCGCTGCGGGGCGTTACCGGAACCACGAATTGGTTGGCCAGTTTCATGACTGCCGCAACTTCTTCCGTGCTGTTGACCCAGACCACAACTTCAGGCAGGTGCATCAGACGGGGATCCGTCTCTTCGTCCGTTTTAAAACGGTCCAGGGTTTCTGCATCCGTTTTTACATTTGCCACGCCTACAACCTTTTTCAATTCTTCCAGCAATTCCGGGGTAACAGGATTATACTTTGCCATACAAATTCTCCTTTGCCGGCGTTCCGTTTTCCCATGTACATCGCACAGGACGCCAATATCTTAAAATATTTTTATATAGCTTAATTTATACGTTAAAAATTTTCCCGGGATTCAGGATATTTTTCGGATCCACCGCCCGCTTGATCATACGCATATATTCCAGTTCAGACGGTTCCGTGTACTCTTCCATATAATGAAGTTTCTTGGCGCCGATGCCGTGTTCGCCGGATAAGCGGCCGCCCAGACTGTAAACGTATGGATATGCTTCTTTATGGAATTTTTCCACATTCTCATTCCACTCTTCTTCTGTCAGATCCTTACGGCACATGCAGACGTGCAGATTGCCGTCCCCGGCGTGGCCCAGTACCATGACTTCAAAGGGATAATGATCCCCCATGGCTTTCACATGTTCAATCGTCTCCGCCACTTTATGGACCGGAACCACAAAATCGTCTGTAATGGTCACGTCAGACAGGATCCGCAGGGATTCCTGGCAGCTGCGGCGCAGGGTCCACAGACGGTCGTCCGCTTCCAGCACTTCCAGTGCTCCGGCCTCTTCGCACAGCTCGGTTAATTTTTCCAGTCCGGTGTCAAGCTGGTTTTCATCAAAGGTTTCCACCGTTACATAGACAAAGTTTGCAATGTCCCGGTGCGGAACATCCGTTTCGCAGAAAGTCGTAGTACTGCGCACAAAGCTGTTGTCCATAAACTCAATGCTGGTAGGATTCAATCCCGCTTTAATTACAGTGGGAACCAGACGGGCAGCCTTTTCCACCGTGTCAAACATGGCCAGCACATCAAACCGGTACGGCGGCAGGGGCTGCAGCTTCAGGGTAACCTCCGTAATGATGCCCAGCGTGCCTTCCGAACCCATGATCAGCTGTTCCAGCGCATAGCCCGTAGTTTTCTTTTTCAGGCAGGCGCCCACATGCAGAATTTCACCCATAGGAGATACAACGGTCATACCGTACACCTGATCCCGGGTCACACCGTAACGGATCGCCTTGATGCCGCCGGCATTGGTGGCCAGGTTCCCGCCAATCTGGCAGGTCTCCGCACTGCTGGGATCACCGGCATACACAAGGTCATGTTTTTTTGCGGCAGTCTGGCAATCCTTCACCAGGGCGCCGGCTTCCGCAACCATATACAACCCTTCCGTATTCACTTCCAAAATCCGGTTCATCCGTCCCATCAGCAGAATAATGCCGCCACAGACTGCAATCGCCCCGTCTGACAGGCTGGTGCCGGCACTGCGCACGGTAATCGGGATATTGGCTTCGTTGGCCAGCTTTACAATGGCCGCCACTTCCTCTGTAGAACCGGGAGCCACTACCGCTTCCGGCGTATGGAACTTGGACGGATCTGTCTCTTCATCTGTTTTGTACTGATCCAGCGTGTCCGGATCCGCATACACGTGTTCTTTTCCCACAATAGCCTGCAGGCCTGCAAGAAATTTTTCATCAACTTTGTTATACATCAGTTTCCCCCTCAAAATTTTTCTATATTATAAATTATAACACTTTTTTATTTTGTTAGGAACTGCAAAGAACTAATTTGCGTAATATGACACAGGAAAATTCAGACCAGCAAGATGTCCAATTTATTTTTGTGCAGCGACTACCATACACAATGGAGCAGTTTCCGCAAAACCGCAGGATATTCTTCCGTCAGGCTGTACCGGTTGACACGTTCCCCGGCCTGGTGCAGATCCCTGCCCCAGGGGCCGAACAAAAAGAACGATATCTGCAACCGTGCCAGCGCATCCACGGCAAAATGATACTCATTTCCCCATAAGGGCGTATTGACCTGATACACCGGATTCTGTGTTCCCTCCGGAATTCCGCAGTAGCTGCAGTCGGACACGCCTGGGAAATACGTTTTTATCTCAACCTCCTGCAAGGCAGACAACGCTTTTTTATATACTGCAAACCTGGCAGCGTCTTTCATTTCTTCGCTGTGCACTGCCGGATAATAGGGCGGTGCAAAGCCAAAGACTACTGCCGGTTGGTCAAAATTCAAAAAATCCAACGTGCGCTGCATCAGCCACAGGGTAACTTCCGGAAACGTTTTGTGTTCCTCCTGCAGCAGTTCCCTTTTCTTCCGTTCTGTCTCCTGCCAGAATTTTTCAAACCCGCTGTGCTGTTTAGCCTGTTGCCATAAGGTCACCCATGTCATCACCGTAACCGGATGGCTTACCTCTTCCAATACCCCTTTGATTTTTCCCAAAAAGTAGGCCATCACCTGGGCCGGTGTCTTCTGAAACGTGAGCACGTTACAATAGCCTGCCGCACGCTTCGGCAGGGAAAAATCATAGCCCTCTTTCAAATCCCGGACGTACATCCACACCGGAGGAACGGAGACTTCATCCCCGTACCTTTCCGTAAACGTTTCATCGCCTTCTGTGGCTGCCACAACTCGTGACAGAATGCCAAGCGGGTTGAGCCCTTCCCGGTAACTGCCTACCTGCACCAGTTTGCCCTGCACCAGCACAACCGGCAGCAGTTTGCCGATACTGCCGGAATAAACCACCTGAGTCTTTCCGTCGGCCAACCGCTGATTAGGTTCCGCACAGATGGCCAGACGATAGTCCAAATTAAATTGTTCTTCCAATCCTTCCAGCAAGGACAGCGAGCCCCGCATGCCAACGGAAAAAGATTCTTCATCCGGTACAGAGAGGAACAGAAGAGCGCCGCATGTGTCTGCTTTACCCGGGCCAAACAACTCTTCTTCATCCCCGTCGTCCACAACGGCTTCATCCGGGCCGGGCCGCAACGTTTTCACCGGTTTCTCCACCAGCACGTTTTTTCCGTTTTGCGTCTTTTTGCTTTTGTCATCCTTTTGCAAAACTTTTTCTGCCTGCTCTGCAAGCAATGCCATCTGGACAGCCGTGCCACCCAGCATATCGCAGCAGCCCCTGCCGAACAGCCACTCCCCGGACAGCAGGTCCGTATAGGCTTCCGCAGAAAGGGTTTCCCTATTCAAATGCGCTGCAATGGTATCCAGGTCAAAAGCCCAGGGGGCAGCATCACCGTACACATCTGCCGGGACTACGTCATGGTGCCCCATAAAAATTACCGTAGGCGCCGGCACTGCTGTCAGCGCCGCATTTTTATCTTCCGCTGCTGTTATATCATTCTCCGCTGCTTTGCCATCATGCTCTTCATTATCCGCTCCATCACACTTTACCAGCGCCCATACGGTATTCCGGTGCAACGGGTCGCCCGGTATGGGGAACAGCCCGCACCGTTCCGGATACGTTTGAAAGTATGGCTGTTTTCTAAAAAAATCCAGCATCCATGTTTCCGCGGCAATTTCCTTTTCCGTATTGGTCACACTGGCGCAGGCCATCAGATTTCGCAGGATATCGGTAATTTGTTTTTCCATAATTGCAATCTCAACGTTTCTATCTCCCATGTGTTTCTTCACAACGGGACCCGGTTTAAACAAAACAGCAATAAATCACCGTTTCAGTCTCTCAGGCTAACAACCGGCTGTTTTTCCCAGGGCAGATACTGATAGGTCGTACAGAAGATCCAGGCCTTGTACTGCTCATCCCAGTCTTTCGTTTCCATCGCCTTGGTTACATCCCTTACACCTGCTGCCGACAAAGGGAAATACCTATAGGCTTCCGCAAATATCATACAGGCTTTCGCGGTTTCACCCTTCTTGTGTTTCTGTTCCGCCAAAAAGCGTAGGCTGTAAAAAATATACGGGTTCACCTTTTCATATAAGGGGTCAGGAATAATGGGCTTTGGCGTATGGGATTCCTGTTTTTCATTTTTCACCATCTTTTCCGCCTCTGCGACAGCCAGTTCCAGTCTGCCGCTTTCCGCCAGAATGTTCAGCCGCCGGTACCAGATATCTCCCCGGGCTTCCGTGTGAAACCGGTAGGGAAATTTCCGGCAGATTTTAAACGCTCTGTCAAGATACTGCAACGCCGCGTCGCCGTTTTTTGTCAGCTTCCAGATGATTTCCGAAATATCCCGCAGGCTCAGTACAAAATGCTCCGCTTCACACATGCCCTGGTCCGGATGATCGTCCATGTCCGGTTCCACATCGTTGATGAAAGTACTTAACACCGTCAGAGCGCCTTCCACATCCTTAATGAAGTACAGCACACGACCTACAATGGCGCGGCACAGCCAGTTGTTCTTGTCACTGACAAAGCCCGGGGGAACAGGCCATTCCCCGGTTGTGCATTTCGTTACATATGCTTTCCATTCCTGATCGTCAATATCTCTCATATTTATTCTCCTTTGCTATAATGTTTTGTTGCTGTCTGCTTTCTGATCATCCCATTTCCGAAAAGTCTGCGAAACTGATGTCCCCGTCTCCGGTCAAAACGATAGCTTTCGCACCGTTAAAGACCTGAGGGATTGCCGGAACAGCAGTTCCGTCCTCCCTGACAAATTCCAGCGGTTCCGTGTCTTCAATCTGACCTCCGTTGATCTTGCTCACATAGAACGAATCCGGGTCATCATACCCACCGTCCATGATCAGAAATCTGCCCTGTCCTGCCACCGCAAAGCAGCTTGCGCCTTCCACCATCGGGTCATACTCTGTTTCGGTTCTGAAATCCGTGCGGACAAGCTGAAAATCAGTGTAGTAGTAATACCACAGATTTCCGTCCGCATCGATATTCATGGCATAGCAGTCCAATATATCTCTTTCGCAACGCCAGATGTTCCTTCCATCCGTTGTCCACCCACACAGACCGCAGCTGCCGATGGGGTCGTCCCAGCCGTAGTTTCCAAGCACGCCCTCATCGAAATAACTTGTGATAATGAGCCCGTCATCCCTGACAATACAGTCTGCGATACCGTCTCCAAATGTGAATGCATGTAATACATTCCCCTCCCTGTCAATAAATACCGCGTTCTTTTCGGGGCCGTTTTTCTTCGAATACATACATCTTGAGCCCAACAGAAGGAAAGAACCGTCGGGAACGGGACGGAGGAAACGGAAGTTCATCACATGTCTCCCGAAATTGATCCTTTCCACCTTTTTCAGTTCACCACTATCCCAGGACGGGGTAACAACCAATGCCGTATATTCCGCATTTGCAACAGTGTTTACGAACATCCCGTCAATACGGTCCGGAATTTTGGATGAGAAAAGGAAATACGCCTTCCCGTCATAACCGATACTCATGCTAAGGTAATCAAGCCCCGTCATTCCCTGTTCTGTGAACAGTTCTTCCAGATTCCGCAGACCTTTCAGCGTTTTTTTCATGCTTATACCCTCTTCCCCAAAGGATTATTTTTATCATCAACAAAGTTATTATCCCAGCATGTTTTAATCTGATTATAATTATAACAAATTCGTGCATGGAAATGAAGCAAAGAATATGTCGTGCCAAACACACACGGATCCAATAAAAAAACTGCTGACAAAAACTGCCAGCAGCTTCTTTATGTTTGCTAAAACTTATTGCAATTTTTCCATTAACATCTTGTTGACCATGCCCGGATTTGCTTTTCCGTGGGTAGCCTTCATAATCTGCCCTACCAGGAAGCCGAGAGCCTTTTTCTTGCCGGCCTTGAAGTCCGCAATGGACTGAGGATTGGCAGCAATTACTTCGTCTACCAGTTTACCAAGTTCGCCCGCGTCGCTGACCTGTTCCAGACCCAGCTTCTTCACCAGTGCTTCCGGCGCCTCATTCTCTTTCAGCATCTCCGCAAAGACCTGCTTGGCCAGTTTGCTGGACAGCACGCCTTTGTCAATCAGGTTCACCAGCTCACCCAGATGATCCGGTGTAATCTTGAATTCCGGATCGTCGATTTCAATACCTTCCGCGTTCAGATAGCCGGCGACATCTCCGATCAACCAGTTGGACAGGGCTTTCAGGTTCTTCGTGGCTTTGGTACCTTCATCAAAATAATCCGCCACCTTTTTGCTGGCCACAATGATATCCGCATTGTCCTCCGGAACATCTTCCGTCAGCAGCCGTTCCTTGCGGGCTGAAGGCAGTTCCGGCAGGGTCGCTTTGATTTCGTCGATCCAGGCCTGATCCAGATTGATCGGTACCAAATCAGGTTCCGGGAAGTAACGGTAATCGTGGGCTTCTTCCTTGGAACGCATGGACAGGGTCACACCGTTGGCATCGTCCCATGTGCGGGTCTCCTGCACTACATGGCCGCCGTCTTCCACGATTTCGATCTGGCGTTCCACTTCATATTCGATGGCCCGTTCCAGCGCACGGAAAGAGTTCAGGTTTTTGATTTCGGCGCGGGTACCGAACTCCGTTGCGCCTTCCGGCATAACGGAAATATTGGCATCGCAACGAAGACTGCCTTCCTGCATTTTGCAGTCGCAGACGTCCGTGTATTCCAAAATCGCCTTCAGCTGCTCCATATACGCGCGGGCTTCCGCAGCGCTGCGCATATCCGGTTCGGATACAATCTCAATCAGGGGTACGCCGGCGCGGTTATAGTCAACCGCAGAAGAATCGGAAGTGCTGATGGTCAGGCCGCTGTGCACCAGCTTGCCAGCATCTTCTTCCATATGGATGCGGGTGATACCGATGCGTTTTTTCTCGCCGTCGACCCGGATATCAATATGCCCCCCCAGGCAGATGGGTTCATCCCACTGAGAAATCTGGTAATTCTTCGCCAGGTCGGGATAGAAATAGTTCTTACGGTCCATCTTATTGAACTTCTGAATGTCACAGTTCAGGGCCAGACCGGCACGGATTGCAAATTCAACCACTCGCTTGTTCAGCACCGGCAGAGCGCCGGGCATGCCCAGGCAGACCGGGCACACATGGGTGTTGGGTTCCGCGCCGAATTCCGTGGAGCAGGAGCAGAACGCTTTGGTTTTTGTTTTTAATTCGGCATGGACTTCCAGACCGATGACAGTAATATAATTTTTCATTATTTGTTACCTCCCAACGGCGCTACCGCTTTATGAAATTCCGTCGCCTGCTCAAAGGTGTAAGCAGCCCGCAGCAGGGTTTCTTCATCCAGCGCCTTGCCGATCAGCTGCAGGCCTACCGGCATGCCGTCCGCAAAGCCACAGGGAATGGAGATACCAGGCAGGCCTGCCATGTTAACAGGAATGGTGGTTACGTCCAGCATGTAAATTGCCAGCGGATCCATCTTACCATCCAGCGGATAAGCGGTAACAGGCGAAGTAGGAGTCAGCAGCACATCCACGTTCCGGAACACTTCGTCAAAATCTTTGCGAATCAGGGTGCGAACCTGCATCGCTTTCTTATAATATGCATCGTAATAACCGGAGCTCAATACATAAGTACCCAGCATGATGCGGCGTTTTACCTCGCTGCCAAAGCCTTCCGTACGGCTCAGTTTCGTCATTTCCGGCGCGCTCTTGGCCTCTTTGTTGCGATAGCCGTAACGCACGCCGTCATAACGTGCCAGATTGGCGGACGCTTCTGCCGGGGCAATGATGTAATACGTGATGACGGCATATTCCGTATGGGGCAGAGAAACTTCCACGATTTCCGCGCCCAGCTCTTTGAATTTTTCCACGGCCAGCATAATCTGCGCTTTTACTTTCGAATCTATGCCTTCGCCAAAGTATTCTTTCGGCAGGCCGATGCGCAGGCCTTTTACATCCTGACGCAGGGCTTTTGTGAAATCAGGCACATCCACCGGCAGTGAAGTGGAGTCATGGGCATCCACGCCGCAAATGGTGTTCAGTACGATGGCCGCGTCGGTTACGTCACGGGTGATAGGCCCGATCTGGTCCAAAGAGGACGCGAATGCAACACAGCCGTAACGGGACACACGGCCGTAGGTCGGTTTAATGCCAACTACGCCGTTGAAGGATGCCGGCTGGCGGATGGATCCGCCGGTATCGGAGCCTAAAGACCAGATGGCTTCGCCGGCCGCAATAGCTGCCGCGCTGCCACCGGAAGAACCGCCGGGAACGCAGTCCAGATTCCATGCGTTATGGGTCTTTTTCATATACGAGGTTTCCGTGGTGGAACCCATGGCGAATTCGTCCATGTTGGTCTTTCCCAGAAAAATAGTTTCATCTTTACGCAGATTAGCGATAACATGAGCGTCATACACCGGGATAAAATTATCCAGAATATGGGACGAGCAAGTAGTGCGCAGTCCTTTGGTACTGATGTTGTCTTTAATGGCGCCCGGAATGCCGGCCAGCGGTTTGATGGTTTCGCCGGCGGCGATCATAGTGTCCACTTTGGCTGCCTGGGCCAGTGCGTTTTCTTTGTCCAGCGTCACATAGGCGCCGACTTTGTCCTCCACTTCCTCGATGCGGTCATATACCGCTTTGGTCAGCTCTACCGAGCTGAGCTGTTTATTCTGCAGTTGTTCATGCAACTCATGAACGGTGCTTTCGTATAACTTCACAGTCCTTGCCTCCCTTACTCGATCACACGCGGAACTTTAAATCCGTCATTATGTACCGCCGGCGCATTCTTCAGCGCATCTTCGTGGGCCACACCTTCCTGCGGCACATCTTCCCGCAGCACATTGTACAGGGGCAGGATACTGAAGGTCGGTTCGATACCGGTCGTATCAACTTTTTCCAAAATATCCGCATAGTTCAGAATCTGGTTGAACTGTTCTGTAAACTTGGGCATTTCCTCATCTGAAATTTCCAGTCGGGAAAGAGCAGCGATGTATTTCACATCTTTTTCCGTTACTTTCATATTTTCACCATCCTACTATTCATTAAGCGTTACGCCTGAAAAAACATACATGTTATTATATCACAATTTGCATACAAGAGGAAAGACTAGTCTTCTTTTTCACAGATTTATTTCAGATGTTATCTTACTACCAGTTCATAAGCCGGCACTTTTACCTGTTCATAAACCGGCAGACTCATTCTTTCTTTTGCTCTTCAAAGCTGGCATCCGGATACTTTTCCTGCATCAGCTTGCGCAGTTCTTCTTTCATGACCGGATATTCTTTTCCCGTATCCCTGCTGATTTCTGTTCCGTCCGGGAAATGCAGGCGACCGGTCGCTTTACTCAGTATAAGGCTCAACTGCATCATCCGGTTCAGCTGCAGTGTATCGTTTTCCAGTTGTCCCGTGAAACTCATTTCCGCTCCCCTCTGCCAAACGAACACCTTCTCTTTGGGAACCGGCTGCCCTTTTTCTTTTTTCAATTGGAAATTCTCAGCCGTAGCATGGACATGGTATCGTTCGTTCTCTGCCGGTTCAATATTGACCCGCAGCAGTGCTTTTCCCATACCGGGTACCTTTACAAGGCCGATCCAGTTTCCGATAAACGGATCTTCGACAATAGTCTTAAAGAAACCGCAGCCGGTAACTCCCATAACAAGGAGCAAACACACAGCCAGCCAATTCACAATTTTCTTCACGAGTCCTCTTCCTCCAAGTCGGCAAACAGATTTCCTTCTTCCACTTCCGGGGGATTCTCTTTTTGCCCGGAAAAATTCGTTTTCTCAAGACTTACATTCTTTTGTTTTGTTCCGACGGAAACTTCTGTAACTGTTTCCTGCACAACAGCGGTTTCCGCAACTGCTCCGCCAGACGCTTCAGAAATACCGTGCAACAATCGCATAAACTCCGCTTCATCAATCACTGTAACACCTAAAGAGCGGGCTTTTTCCAGCTTGCTTCCCGCTTCGGCGCCGGCAATCACAAAATCCGTTTTTTTGCTCACGCTGCCGCTGACCCTGGCGCCCGCATCCTGGGCCATTGTTTGGGCCGTGGCCCGGTCCAGCGTGGGCATCGTACCTGTGAATACCAGTGTTTTTCCGTAAAAGGGATGGCTTTCATTGACATTTTGGGCCTGCATTTCCATATTCAGGCCGGCCATTTTCAGACGGTCAACCAATTCCCGGTTCAGCGGATTGGCAAACCATGTCACCACGCTTTCCGCAATGACGGAGCCAATATCCTTGATTGCAGCCAGTTCTTCTGCAGAAGCTTCCATCAACGCATCCATGGTTTTATACTGCAGGGCCAAAAGCCGACCGCCTTTTGCGCCGATGTGACGGATTCCCAATGCGAAAAGGAGTTTGTCCAGTCCCTGCTGCTTGCTTTTTTCAATGGCTTTCAATAAATTGTCTGCCGATTTTTTCCCCATCCGGTCCAGCGTCAGGAGCTGCTCTTCTTTCAGGTCATATAAGTCCGCAGGCGTTTTCACCAGTCCTGCATCCAAAAGCTGGTTGATTACCGCGGGGCCGCAGCCTTCAATATCCATGGCGTCCCGGGATGCAAAATGGATCAGACCTTCCCGACCCAGCGCAGGGCAATGGGGATTGGTACAGCGATAAGCCGCTTCCCCTTCTTTGCGGGTCACCGCCCAGCCGCATTCCGGGCACTCCTTCGGCATGACAAACGGCACCGCGGATTCCGGTCGTAGTTCTTTTACAACGGAAAGTACCTCGGGGATGATTTCCGCCGCTTTGTTGATGATGACCGTATCGCCGATCCGGATATCTTTTTCCAGAATAAAATCTTCATTGTGGAGGGTAGCGCGGCTTACGGTACTGCCGGATAACTTTACGGGGGTCAGCACCGCAGCCGGCGTCAGCACGCCCGTGCGCCCCACCTGAATTACAATATCTTCCAATTTTGTCCGGGCCTGCTCCGGCGGATATTTATAGGCTATGGCCCAGCGGGGATCCTTTCCCGTAGCGCCCAACAATTTCTGCTGCCATACCGCGTTGACCTTCGCCACTGCGCCGTCCGTATCATAAGCCAGTTCACGGCGGCGTTTGTCATGTTCTTCAATGAACTGTAATATTTCTTCTTTTGTATGTGCCACGCACCAGTGTTCCGGTGTGGTAAAACCGTATTTCTCCAGATTATGCAGGCACTCTTCCTGAGTTTCCGGTTCCTCCGGCCCTTTCAGATAATAGGCAAAAAAGCTGAGGGAACGCCGGGCCGTAACGGCAGGATCCAGCTGCCGCAGGCTGCCCGCCGCCGCATTCCGCGGATTGGCGAATTCCGCTTCCCCGGCTTCTACCCGTTCTTCGTTCAGACGCAGGAATGCTTCCCGGGACATATACACCTCTCCCCGTACATCCAGCAATTCCGGTACTTCTTCCCCGGCAGGAATACGCAGGCGCTGGGGAATACTTTTTATGGTACGAACATTTGTCGTTACGTTTTCGCCCACTTCCCCGTCACCCCGGGTCGCAGCCCGGACCAGCCAGCCGTTTTCAAAAATCAAGCTGCAGGCCAGCCCGTCAATCTTAGGTTCCAGCACATAACTGACTTCGGTACCGGCAGGCAGGGCGTTCCGTACCCGCTGGTCGAAATCCCCCATCTCCTCCGCGTTATACACATTGCCAAGGCTCAGCATGGGCACCATGTGCTTTACCTGGGTGAAGCCCGGCGCTACGTATCCGCCGGGGCGCCGCGTGGGAGAATCCGGCGGTACTTCGTCCGGGTACAGTGCTTCGATGGACCGGAGCCGGTTGGTCAGTGTGTCATATTCCGCATCGCTGATTTCCGGCGCGTCCAGCACATAGTACTGGTATTCATGGTGCCGAATCTGCATGCGCAGCCCATCCGCCTCCCGCAGCAACGATTCTTTTGTTTCGCCGTCTTTCAATACAGTCGCCTGATACTGTACCGTCTCTTTTTCTTTCATAAAAATATCCTCTCGACGTCTGTTACAGCTTTTTTAACATAGCGTATTTCGTCAGCAGGCTTCGAACGCCCGCGCCGGCAAACGCAACTTTCACTTCCTGCCCGTCCGGCGAGTTTTTCACGCTGACGATAGTTCCCTCGCCCCATTTCTTATGACCGACTCTGTCACCAATCGCAAAGTCTGTTGCAGCATCCGCCGGTTTTTCCGGCACAAAATCCGTATGGATTTTACTGAACAGACCGCTTGTTTTTTTGCTTTCTTCTTTAAAACGTTCACTAAGAGACGCGCTCACCCGGCTGTCGGGAACCGTTCGCTTGCCATGGCCTCCGCCAATGATGGGGCCGCCTTCATCATAGGAATAGCTATTGCGATTATAACCAGACTGCCCGTAACCGCTTCGCCCACTCTGACGGGGGCCGCCAAAACCACTGTCCGAATAGCCGCTTTGTCCGTAACCCCGGTTTTTATATCCGTCCGTATTGCGATAACCCGTACTTACCAGTGATGGCCGGTGATACTCACGCACCAGCTTTTCCGGGATTTCTTCCAAAAACCGGGAGGGAACGGAATAATTCGTGCGCCCGTATATAGTGCGGGTTTTCGCGCCAGTCAGGTACAGAATCTGCTTGGCGCGGGTGATGCCTACATAACATAGCCGTCGTTCCTCTTCCATCTGTTCATCGTCCATAAGGCTGCGGGAATGAGGGAACAGTCCTTCTTCCATCCCAGCCAGAAACACCACCGGGAACTCCAGGCCTTTGGCAGAATGAAGCGTCATCAAAGTAAATTTGTCATTATCTAATTTGGCATCGTCAATATCGGAAACCAGCGCTACGTGTTCCAGGAAACGAGCCAGTGTTTTCTCTTCCCCTGCATCCTTCAGAAAATCCTGGGCCACGCTGATCAGTTCCTGCAGGTTCTCCGCCCGGCTCTCCGACTGGGGCGTACGCTCCGCCTGCAGTTCTTCCAGGTACCCCGTCTTGTGCATCACATCTTCAATCAGCTGCTCCACCGGAACCGTGTCCACTTCTGCAATCAAGTCAAAGATAAGGCTGCTCATTTCTTCCAGCCTGGCTATAAAACGTGGACTTAAACCCGGCACCGCCGCCGCATTGGTGATGACTTCAAACAACGATATCCCCCGGGCATTGGCATAATCCTGCAGTTTGTTAATCGTAGTCTGCCCGATGCCCCGTTTGGGCACGTTGATAATCCGCTGCAGACTCAGCGCGTCATAGGGATTGTACAACAATTTCAGATAGGCCATCACGTCCCGGATTTCTTTCCGGTCGTAAAATTTCACCCCGCCTACCATACTGTAACTGATGCCGCTTTTGATCAGCATCTCTTCAAACACACGGGACTGGGTGTTAGTGCGGTACAGGACCGCCATATCCCCGTAAGTAAATTTCCCGCTGCGAATCAGCATCTGGGCCTGCTCCACCACGAATCGGGCCTCGTCCCGCTCATCCATGGCATTGTAATAGGTGATGGCTGCACCCGCTGCGTTTTTGGTCCACAACTTTTTCGGCTTGCGTCCCGTATTGTTTTCAATCACCGCATTGGCCGCATCCAGTATGACCGTAGTGGAACGGTAATTCTGTTCCAGCTTCAGCAGTTTCGCTTTGGGGTAATCCTTTTCAAAATCCAGAATGTTACGGATATCCGCGCCGCGCCAGCCATAGATGCTCTGGTCCGCATCGCCCACTACGCACAGGTTGCCCTCATCCCCCGCCAGATAGCGGGTCAGCAGGTACTGGGTCCGGTTGGTATCCTGATACTCGTCGATCATAATGTAACTGAAACGCTGTTGATATTTTTCCCGCACCTCAGGACATTCCGCCAGAATTTTTACCGTCAGCATCAGAAGATCGTCAAAGTCCATGGCATTGTTGGCTAGCAGCCGTTTCTCGTATAATTCGTAAACCTCTGCTGCCTTCTGTTCAAAAAAGTCGCCTGCCAGTTTGGCAAAAGCCGATGCATTCTGCATCTGGTTCTTGGCATTGGAAATCGCGTTCTGTAACGCTGCCGGCGGAAACCGTTTTTCATCCAGATTCATATCCTTCAGAATGGATTTCAATAAGTTCTTCTGATCCGCCGCGTCATAAATAGCGAAATTACTTTTGTGGGTTCCCAGCACTTCAATCTCCCGGCGCAGAAACCGGGCGCAGAAGGCGTGGAAGGTGTACAGCCAGACATCTTTCGCCGCCGGGCCTACCATGGCGTCCACCCGGTCACGCATCTCTTTGGCCGCTTTGTTGGTAAAGGTGATCGCCAGGATTTTATAGGGCGACACACCCAGTTCCAGCAGGTGAGCAATGCGGCAGGTCAGCACCTTGGTTTTTCCGCTGCCGGCTCCTGCCAAAATCAGCATCGGTCCGTTAATATGTTCCACTGCAGCCTGTTGCTGCGGATTCAGGCTTGTAAGAGTATCCATCAGTCCTCCAAAATCTATGTAAAAACCAAACGTTTGTAAAATGATTTCTTTTTACAGTGAACCGCCTCATTATTTTACCACAAACTTACCGTAAACAGAATACGAAACCGCTGATTAATTACGTTTCTTATGGAAAAGAAACCAACAAAACGGCGCTGACAACACCAGTCGCCAGCGCCTCAAAACTTTATTTCATTTTTCTCTTAACGGGGAATGGTTCCGTTTCAATTTTCCCGGCATTCTTTATCATTTCTGCAAAGGAATTTCAGAAAAATTATTTTCTCATCTTATTGACGGTCGCTTCCACTTTGTTCATCTTCTTTTCCAGATTGTCCAGTCGTTTCTGCGTCTTTTCAACTTTTTCTTCAATGGCAATCGTCACATCGCGCAGCTCTTCTACTTCGTCTTTCGTTGCATGCTGTACGCCGTGACCGGCTTTTTCTGCTTCCAGGATCGGCTGATACCGTTCGGTTTCCTCTTTGATTATATCTGCCAGTACCAGCAGGGAAATCAAGTTCGGAATCGCCATCAGCGCGTTGAAAATATCCGCCAGGTTCCAAACCAGTTCCAGTGCCTGGGTAGCGCCGATATAGGTGATAAGGCAGAAGAGAACACGGTACACTACGTTGAATTTTGCGCTGCCGAACAGATACTCAAAGCACTTTTCGCCCTGATACTCCCAGCCTAAAATGGTGGAATAGGCAAACAAGACAATACCGATGGATACGATGTATCTGCCTACCGGGCCTACAAACTTTTCAAAAGCTGCGATAGTCAGGGTCAGACCGGAAAGAGCTACGCCCTTTTCATCCACAGTGCCCAGCATACCGGAAGATGCAATGACCAGACCGGTGATGGAGCAGATGACGATGGTATCAAAGAACGTACCGGTGGAGTTAATGTACCCCTGACGAACCGGGTCGTCCGTATGGGCAGAAGCCGCTACGATAGCCGCAGAACCTAAACCGGCTTCGTTGGAGAAGCAACCGCGGGCTACGCCGTACCGCATTGCATTCATTACGCTTACGGTAATTGCGCCCAGTACGCCGCCGCCAACCGCCTGCGGATTGAACGCCATGGTGAAGATCAGATACAGACCGTGGGGGATTTCACCCGCATTGGCCAGAATACCGGCCAGACCGCATACCACATAGAATACGGCCATTACAGGAACCACAATTGCAGCGACCTTGGAAATGGACTGGATACCGCCCAGGATAATAATCATGCACAGAATCACCAACGCTGCACCGGTCGCTGCCACCGGAACCGCAAACGTCTTTTCCAACGCCGTGGAAATGGAGTTAGCCTGCGTCATGTTACCGATGCCGAAAGAAGCCAGTACCGTAAACAGCGCAAACAGGAAACCTAAAATCGCGCCCAGCTGTTTGTTTTTAAAAGCGTTCTTCATGGTGAACATGGGGCCGCCTTTCATTTCGCCCTTTTCGTTCACTTCACGGTATTTGCTGGCCAGCATACATTCCGCGTACTTTGTGGTGATGCCGAATGCTGCAGAGAGCCACATCCACACCAGTGCCCCGGGACCGCCTGCAAACATGGCCGTGGCCACGCCGACGATGTTACCGGTACCGATGGTCGCCGAAAGAGCCGTCATCAACGCGTTAAACGAAGAAACGTCTCCTTCACCGCCGGCTTTTTTCTGCCGGGCGTCTTTACCGATTACGCTCTTGATGGAATAGGGCAGATTCCGCCAGGTGCGGAAATTTAATTTAAAGGTCAGATAAATACCGGTACCTACCAGCAGGACCAGCATGGCAGGGCCCCACACGAAGCTGTCTATCGCTCCAACAATGTCATTAATCGCTTTCCAATCCATAATTGATCAAATCCTTTCCCTTCATTTTTTGCGACAGCGTTTTCCGCAGCACACCCTTACGGGCAGATAGCCTTTGTTACCCGCCGTCATCCCGTTCATGAAACCCTTTCATCCCGGACACCCCTCATTTGTAATCTGGACCCTTCATAAAATAACCGGCCTCCGGGAAATTCCCAGGGCCGGCAATGCTATCAAGCTGTTGCTTCAATAAGATGGAGTTACCATCTTAACCGACCCTGTCCTTTTGCCTGAGAGATTGGGATTATCACCCTTGCACCTTCGGCTCCCAACTGAATGGGTATCTCCAGAGTTGTGTCCGCATGCGGTTTCGTGTTCACCAGAACGCCTGATAGTGTTACTCCTTCGGCATACCGGACGGCGCCGCCCGGTCATTTTTCCGCATACATCATGCACCCGTTATTTTATTCTAAAATTTCTTAATATGAGACAATTTTAAACAATTGTCTCAAAAAAATCAATAGGTTTTCTTCATGTATACAAGTATACATTACCAGGATAACACTTCCGCGCCGGTCTCCGTCACCAGCACCGTGTATTCCCACTGGGCGGAAAGGCCGCCGTCTTCCGTGTACACCGTCCAGTCATCCGCTTCATCAATGAAAACATTTTTTCTTCCGGTATTGATCATGGGCTCGATGGTAAAAATCATACCGGGGACCAGCAGCATCCCGGTTCCTTTTTTTCCCACATGGGCCACAAACGGATCCTCATGGAATTCCACGCCAACCCCGTGACCGCCGAATTCTTCCACCACGCTGTACCCGTGCTTGTGAGCCAGCTGGGAAACGGCCGCGCCGATATCACCCAGGTGTCCCCAGGGCTTTACCGCTGCCAGACCCCGCTTCAGGCATTCTTTGGTTATGGCCACCAGATCTTTGGCCCTTTTATCCACACGACCGATTTCAAACATACGGGAAGCATCTCCGTAATAATTATTCAAAATTGTTGATGCATCAATATTCACGATATCCCCGGAACGCAGCACCACCTTTTCCGAAGGAATACCGTGACACACCACGTCGTTAATGGAAGTGCAGACGCTTTTGGGAAAGCCGCAAAAATTTAACGGCGCCGGAATGCCCCCGTGAGCCACCGTAAAATCATACACAATTCGGTCAATTTCCTCCGTCGTCATTCCTTTTCTGATATGTTTTGACACTTCATCCAGCACAGCGGTATTCAATTTGCAGGCTTCCCGGATTCCGGCGATCTGTTCCGGCGTTTTGATCATCTGGCGTGTGGGTACTTCCTCCCCTGCCAGCTGATGCAACCGGATCTCGTCTTCTATTTCTTTATGGCAATCTTCATACGGTTTGCCGCTGCCGCACCAGCATACTGTTTCACTCATTGCTACCTCCAAAATTTTTACGTTTGTTTTCTTCAGTCATTTTTATAAAACCAGCAAAACCCAAGATTTAACAGAGCGCACTAATATAAATAATAAATAATTATATCATTCTTTTCAAAAATATGATACAATACATTGGCGTTGTACAAAAAATAAATTAAAAATGCGGGCCGGAGGCCCATGCATTTGCCAATTTTACAGACGGATACATTATTTTGCATCCCTTATAATTATGAATACCGGAGGTTTTTCTTTTTATGGACATCAGCCAGATTCCCTTTTATTTCAGCGAATACATCATGCACTTTGACAAATATATTCCCGTGGTGATGGCATCGTACGGTTCCCTGATTTATTTTATCCTGTTCATGATCATCTTCTGCGAGACCGGATTGGTCGTCACGCCTTTCCTGCCGGGAGACTCCCTGCTGTTCGCCTGCGGCGCCCTGTCCGCTACTGCCAACAGCCTGCACTTCGGGACCCTGTTCACCATCTGCCTGGTGGCGGCCATATTAGGCGACACCAGTAACTACTGGATAGGGGAAAAGTTTGGCATGAAACTGCTGCAAAGCAACAACCGCCTCATTAAGCCGGAGCATGTGGAAAAAGCCCAGAAGTTTTATGAAAAGCACGGGCATAAAGCAATTTTCCTCTGCCGCTTCGTGCCGATTGTCCGTACCTTCGCCCCCTTTGTGGCCGGTATCGGCACGATGCATTACAGCACGTTCCTGCATTACAATGTAATTGGCGGCCTGACCTGGGTAGGCCTGTTTACCGGAGCCGGTTACTTCTTCGGCAATATTCCTTTTGTGAAAGAAAATTTTTCCCATGTAGCGTTAGGCATCATCATTGTTTCCGTGCTGCCCATCGTGTACGAATTTATCAAAGCGAAAACGGGAAAAGAATAAACAACATATAAAAGCCTGACCGACAGTTCTTTTACATCGCGGCCTAAACGCGTTGTGCAGGTACGATCGGCCAGGCTTATTTTTTTGTGTTTACTTTTTCAAAAACGCAATCAGTCGTTCTGCTTTTTCTTTCCAGTCATCCGCATACGACGCTCCGCCCTGTGCGGATTCTTTTTTGCCACCGCCTCTTCCTCCGAAAAGCTCATTGGCTTTGGCAATCATGGTCTTACAGTCACCGTCCGCGCCTGCGCCCAGGCCAAACATATAATTGACCCGCTCCCCGCTTTGATAAATCACAACGGCAATCACATTGGGAACATCCGTCAGCTTCCCGAACAAGGTCTTGGCGTCTTTCGGCTCATACCCGTCCTTGACTGCCGCCGCGATTTTGCAGCCGGCGGAATTAACCGGTGCTCCTTCCAGAATTTTTACTACTTCCGTTTCCTGAATCTGCTTTACGGCGGCCCGCAGCTTTTCTTTCAGTTCCGCAATCTCGCCTTCCAGCCGTTCAATTCCTTCACAGACTTTTTCTTCCTTCGTGCTCAGCATGTTCCCGGCTTCCTGGATGTATCGCATCTTTTTCCGGGCATCCTCCAGCGCCCAGCGGCCGCAGAGGAATTCTACTCTTGTTCCGTCCTTGTGCTTTTCTATTTTCGTCACCTTGACCAGGCCCACCACGCCGGTTGACGTTGGGTGCGTCCCGCAGCAGGTGCAGATATCCCCGTCCTGCACTGAAACGACCCGCAAAATACCGGTCAGCTTATCATTTTTCTTCCGCATGGGAAGTTTGTTCACTTCTGTATGGGGCAGATAGGAAACACTCACCGGACGGTCTTCCCAGATATGTCGGTTGGCAAGATCTTCTGCCTGAAAGGCTTCCTCCAGCGTGACTTCTTTGTCCAGATCAATGGTCACAAAGCGCTCGTTCATGTGGAAGCCAACGTTATTGGCGCCAAACAGTTTAAAGAACGCATAGGAAAGGATGTGTTCCCCGCAATGCTGCTGCATGTGGTCCAGCCGGTCGGTCCAGTTCACCTGCACCGTGACTTTGCTGCCCACGGGAAAATCCGCCGCGCACTCGTGGATAATCTTTCCTTTCGTTTCCCGCACATGTTTTACCGCGGCACCGTTAATCGTTCCCGTATCACTGAGCTGCCCGCCCCCTTCTGGAAACAGCACCGTCCGATCCAGCACAACGGCAAATCCCTGGGGCGCCTGTTCGCATTCCAGCACCGTCGCCTCACAGGTTTTTAAGTTTGAATCCCGTTCAAATAATTTTTCAGTCATGTTGCTCACGTCTTTCTAATTTAACCTTTTTGTGCAAAAAGGCAGCCGATACACTGTACCGACTGCCCTGTCGTGAAATTATTATAACACAGAAAACTATTTCAGGCAAAACTCACTTCACGTCCGGCTCAAAAAGTCCGTCGTTGTCATCCCACAGCACCACTTCATCAGAAGCCAGCGATTTCTTCACATCAATGACGCGCTGGTTGCTGCTGCCCCGGAAGCGCAGTTTCAGATCTTTTTCTTCCAGATGGAATTCTCCGTCCACCAGAATATCTATCAGATCCAGCAACTGTTTCGTGGTTTCCCAGGGGCCTAACTTGCCGGCCAGAATATCTTTTTCGAAATCGTAGCCGGTGTAGCACCACACGGTTTTGCGGGGATAAATTTCCTTAAACTTCTGTACCACGTGCAATACTTCCGGCTGGTTCTCCGGTTCGAAGGGTTCGCCGCCCAGCAGGGACAGGCCTTCGATAAAATCATGATTGCAGGCTCTTAATAAAGTATCAAGCACTTCTCCCGTAAAGGGTTTTCCATAATTGAAATCCCAGGTTTCCGGGTTGAAGCAGCCCCGGCAGTGATGGCGGCAGCCGCTGACAAACAGAGATACCCGCACGCCGGGCCCGTTAGCAATATCATGGCGTTTCAGCGCAGCATATTTCATATTTCACTTCCTTACAGATGCAGCACGCGGGCTTTGATTTCCTTTGTCTTGCCCACGTTCCAGAAATTTTCACCCAGGTAGCCGCAGGTACGGCGGGTCACGTTCATCTTGGCATGATCTTTGTTATGGCACTGGGGGCATTCCCACTCGTTGTCATCGTTGATCATGATTTCTCCATCATAGCCACAGACCATGCAGTAATCGGATTTCGTATTGAATTCCGCATACTGGATGTGATCGTAAATGAACTGCACGGCAGCTTCCATGGCTTTCGGGTTGCGCTGCATATCCGGAATTTCCACATAGCTGATAGCGCCGCCGGAAGACAGCTTCTGGAATTCACTTTCAAATTCAAATTTGGAGAAGGCATCAATATGCTCCCGCACGTCCACATGGTAGGAGTTGGTGTAGTACCCTTTGTCAGTGATATCTTTAATGGTGCCAAAACGTTCCTTGTCAATGCGGGCAAAGCGATAACAGAGGGATTCAGCCGGAGTGCCGTACAGGGCAAAGCCGATATTGGTTTCCGCACGCCAGCGGTTACAGGTCTCCCGCAGATGCTTCATGACACGAAGAGCGAAGTCTTTCCCTTCCGGCGTGGTGTGGCTGCAGCCTTTCACCGCCTTCGTCATTTCATACAGGCCGATATAGCCCAGGGAAATGGAAGAGTAACCGCCGAACAGATACTTGTCGATGGTCTCGCCTTTGGCCAGGCGGGCAATGGCGCCGTACTGCCAGTGGATAGGACTTACATCGGAATGGATACCTTTCAGCGCGTTGTGGCGGCACATGATAGCTTCAAAGCACAGAGCCAGACGCTCATCCAGCAGTTTCCAGAATTTGTCTTCGTCCCCTTCGGACAGAATCCCGATCTGGGGCAGATTGATGGAAACCACGCCCTGGTTGAAACGGCCTTCAAATTTATACTTACCGTTTTCATCTTTCCAGGGAGCCAGGAAACTGCGGCAGCCCATGGGGCTGAACACGTTTCCTTCATAATTTTCCCGCATCTTTTTCGCAGAAATGTAATCGGGATACATCCGCTTGGCACTGCATTTGACCGCCAGATGGGTCAGGTAATCGTACTTGCCGCCCTTCAGGCAGTTATTCTCATCCAGCACATACACCAGCTTAGGGAAAGCCGGCGTTACATACACGCCTTTTTCGTTCTTAATCCCCTGCAGACGCTGCCGGAGGATTTCTTCGATAATCATGGCGTTTTCTGCAATATACGGATCGTCTTCCCGCAAATACAGGAACAGGGTCACGAAAGGTGACTGGCCGTTGGTGGTCATCAGGGTATTAATCTGGTACTGGATGGTCTGGACACCGGCGTTCAGTTCTTCCCGCAGACGTTCATCCACAACCGCTTCAACCATTTTCGGGTCTGCATTTTCCCCCATGGTGCGTTTGGCCCGTTCCATGAATTTTTCCCGGCTGCGCCGCAGGTATTTGCCCAGATGCCGCACGTCAACCGACTGACCGCCATACTGGCAGGAAGCAACGGAAGCGATAATCTGGGTCATTACGTTACAGGCTACCTGGAAGCTCTTGGGGGATTCAATCATCTTGCCGTTCATCACCGTACCATTGTCCAGCATGTCGCCGATATTAATCAGGCAGCAGTTGAAAATCGGCTGAATAAAATAATCCATATCGTGAAAATGGATTACGCCTTCATCATGGGCTTTGGCAATTTTTTCCGGCAAAATTACCCGGCGGGTCAGGTCCTTGGAAACCTCACCGGCGATCAGGTCCCGCTGGGTAGAAGCCATAATCGCATTTTTATTGCTGTTTTCTTCCATAACATCTTTGTTGCTGTTACGGATCAGCGTAAGGATGGATTCATCCGTCGTATTGGATTTACGCACCAGCGCCCGGCGGTAACGGTAAATAATGTAGGCTTTTGCCAGATCAAACTTGCCGGCTTCCTGCAGCTGGCGTTCCACAATATCCTGAATATCTTCCACCAGCAGGCGGGGACGGTTCTTCCCCTGTACATATGCTGCAATTTCTTTAATCTTGCTTTCGGAAATACGGCATTGCTCTTCTACAGCCGCATTGGCTTTTTCAATGGCCACTACTATTTTTTGGGGATCAAAATCAACCGTCGTGCCGTCGCGCTTAATTACCTTCATGCAAAAACCCTCCTACATAAATTATGCCGCAGTAAAAACGGCATTTTTTTAGGACGCGCCGATTCGCAACTTTTGCACGGTTGACGGATAATCAACGGGTCCCTTGTACTTATATATCTGTCTATTGCCTTAACCGGGTCTCACAGAACAGGCGCCCGGCCCAAATATTCAGAAGTATTGTAGCATGTTCTTTTCATCTTGTAAACTACATATTGTTGTATTTGCCAAAATTTTTCTTTTTTTATTTCAATATCTTGTGGTTTGTAAACACCCGCCTGTGAATAACATGTGGATAAATCTATTTTTTTGTGGATAAAGTGGTTTTTGTTGTGAATAAATGAAAAAAGGCTAAAGCAAAACGTTGTGAACATTTTTGCAAAGCCTTTTTCGTTTGAATCGTTACTGTTTTATGTTTTGATTTTTGATTGTTTTACGCCGGCAAAACTTTTTTCCAGAACGGATACGTGCTCAGTACCACCACGATAACCAGCACGACAAAATCTACCATTGTCAACGGTTCCTTGGGCATATTTTTATAGGTGTTGGCACCAAAGCCCCGCAGTTCCATGGAAAGGGCCAGGGTTTCCGATTTGGCCACGGCGCGCATGACCAGCGGACGAATCACCACCACATAGGACAGCAGGCGTTTCAACGCATTACCCCGGTTGGAATAGCCCCGGCAGGACTGAGCGTCCAGTGTAATGGAACTGTCTTCCAGAAAGTTCGGGACAAAACGCAGGGCCGCTGTCAGCATAAACGCATATTCCACCGGAAGATGGAAACGATCCACCAGCGCTTTGGCAATGCTCTGGATCCGAGTGGTCGCCAGCATGCACAAAAAGGCAAGGGTCATGACCAGCATGCGCAGACCGCCAAACAGGGAAACATTCAACGGCGAACCGAACAGCAGCTGCAACAGCACCATCATGCCGGTAAACACACCTAACCCGCCAATGGCTGCCAGCATGGTTTTACTGCGCTTGATATACAAAAGCAGCACAAGCTGCAATACCAAAATCGTCGCCACCGCCTCCAGCGGCAGGATAAATACCCAGGCGGTAACCGCCAGCGTTACGATAATCCAGGTAAAGGCGTTCAGTTTCATAAGGTAACGCCTCCTTTCCCGACTACCTCGCAGAATTCTTCACAGGTTGCAGCGGAAACTCCCAGACGGGAAGCCAGTTCGGAAACGACGGGACGGCGCAGTCCCCAGCGTTCCACAGGCTGATTGCCTTCAAACAGTTCCTGGGGCGTGCCGCTGAAGACCAGATGTCCGTCTGTCAGGACGATAGCCCTTCGGGCATACTTCCGGACGACATTCATGTCGTGAGTGATCAGGATGATGGTCGTTCCCTTTTCTTCATTCAATGCTTTCAGATATTCCATCATGGCCGTCTGTTCCGCCGCGTCCTGCCCATTGGTAATCTCATCCAGAATCAGCATGCGGGGATTCAGTGCCAGCGCCGCCGCCACACCCAGCCGCCGTTTCTGTCCGAAAGAAAGAATGCGGGGATATTTTGCTTCCAGTCCTTTCAGACCCATGACCTGCAACGCTGCTTTCACATTGGTTTTGATATTTTCTTCCGGCAATTTTTTCACACGGGGTCCATAGGCAACTTCTTCATACACCGTATCCGCAAGAATCTGTAAATCCGGATTCTGGAACACATAGCCCACTTTGTCCGCTAAATCGGCAGGTTCATAATTGACGATGTCTTCCCCGTCTACCAGAATCTGCCCGCTGCGGGGATGGTCCAGCGCCATGAACAGGCGGGACAGGGTCGTTTTGCCGCTGCCGTTGTGACCCAGCAGTGCTACAAATTCCCCGTCTTCGATTTTGCAGTTGATATCGAACAGTACCGGAATGCCGCGGCGATAGGCAAAGTTGATCTCTTTTGCTTCAATCATGCCCTCACCCCTTTTCCAAATCCTTTGGCCTGCAGCTCTTTCACGGCTTCGTCGGCAGACCGCCACAGATTAAACCGTTTCAACGTCTTCTTTTCCAAATTGCACTTGATTTGCCACAAATCCGGCAGCAACGGACGCAGCTCTTCATCTTCGTAAATGTGAGGCACTACGTCCTCACAGTGTCCCCGGGCCGCAATTTCTCCATTCTTAACTGCAATCAGGTCCGTCATATACGGCAGCACAAATTCAAGCCGGTGTTCCACCACAATGAATGTAGTGCCGTGCTCTTTATGGATTTTGTCCAACAATTTATACAGGCTCTCGCCTCCGTCCGGGTCCATAGCACTGACCGGTTCGTCCAATACGATAATTTCCGGATGCACTGCCAGCAGCGACGCCAGTGCCAGGCGCTGCCGCTGCCCGCCGGACAGTTCGTCCAGCTGATAGCTTTCCCGCCCCGGCAGACCAACGTCATCCAAGGCCAGTCGCGTACGCTCTTCCGCTTCTTCCGGAGGAAAGCCGTGATTCAGCAGGCTGAACGCCACTTCTTCCCCTGCCGTCAGCGAAACCAGCTGGCTTTCATAATCTTCCAGCATCAGGCCTACCTTCATGGCCAGGTCAGAAACCTTTTTTCCTTTTGTCGATTCGCCCAGCACTTTGATTTCACCGGCATAATCACCGCCGGAATAAAAAGGAACGATACCCGTCATGGCCTTACACAACGTAGTTTTCCCTGCGCCGCTGGGGCCGATGATTACGGTAAAAGAGCCTTTTTCAATTTCAATATTCACATTTTTCAGCACCAGGTCAGAGCGGAGATAATTAAAATAGAAACCGGAAACGGAAATCACGGAATTCACTTATCTTCGCCCCCTTCCTGCGCATAAAACAGTTTTTTCACAGGACGGAACAGACCAAACGTAATCAGGCCGTTAAGCACGCCGACTACCGCCACCACAGGCAGCATGGCAAAGATCCATACTTTCAGCGGCAGGCCCAGCACCAGCTTCAAAATGAACGTGAACACGCCGCCGGATACAAAGGTGGACGCAAAGCCGGTGATAAACGGGGTAACACGCCAATCTCCCATATGGCAGGCAACAAACGCTTTCACCAAAAGGCAGCAGGTAGTAGCCCCGCTCAGCTCGCTGGCAATGTTCCCCAGTGGAAACGCCGACTTGGATGAAGGGATCAGCGTCAGTCCCGCCACAAAGCCGATACCGATAGCCCGTTTCAGGGGCGGGCGGGTCAGGTTGATGACGATTGCATACATGGCGATGGTCCAGTTAGGTGTAACACCGCCCACGTTGGGACTTACCGTATGTAAAATGATGCCGATAGCGAACAGCATGGCCGTGATCGCTACCCAGCGGTACCCTTCCTGATTCGCTTCCACATGCGTCAGGGGCGGGACCGGTTCCTGCATTTTTTCATGCTCCGGTACCTTCAGCATTTCTTCCATAAAAAATCTCCATCCTCTCATTTACAGCCAAAAGCAGGCCGTCTTTGGCATATTGTAAACGATATTTTTTCTAAGTATGTGACGATTAACGAAACAGTTAACACATTGCTTTGACAAATAGTCCCAAACCATTCGGCATCGTCAGCAAATATGGTTACATTATATATCAGATTATCCATGAAGTCTATCTTTAAATTAGTTGGAAAAGTTATTTTTCTGTAGTATAATTTAAAAAATGTTCTGTGTTGAACGGATATGGTAAAGCAATAAGGAGTACGCATGTTGTATAATCTGTTTCGTGATATCGTCGTCCTCAGCCTGACATTCATTGTCAATTTCCTGATTGTATCTACCTTTTGGGGACTGGTGGAAATCTTCCGGCCTATTCGCTGGCAATGGCTGCTGAAAGGAATGAATTATTTTACGATTCCCCTTACGGAAACAAACGTTATCATCGTCCTGTCCGCTCTTACTCTGCTGATTCCCTGCCTGTTATACCGGACCTGGATCATGCAGCGTTATCTGTGCTGGTCCCTGAACTGCCAGCGCCCTGCGGGAGCCGCCGGAGAACAGTTGAGACAAGCCATGTCTATTGTCTGCCGGAAAGCGGGACTGGATATGGATGATTATAATTTATATGTATGTAATGTTAAAGATTTAAATGCGTTTGCCGTTGGCAGCAACAACATTGCCGTCACGCTTCCTCTGCTGACCAACTTGCGGACGAATGAAATCGCCGGCATTCTGGCCCATGAAATGGGACACATCCAGAACCGGGATACCAACACCGCTTTACTGACCAGTACGATGGGCTCATTCGGGAACCTGGTCATACGCATTTACAGTTACATCACCCTGATTCTCCAGCTTATCAGTTTTATCCCCATCATCGGCTGGTTTACCTCCATTATTTCCTGGTTCTTCGTCATCCAGATCTGGCTGTTCCAGTTCCTGATGCAGCTGCCGCTGCATCTTATCACCATGTTCAGTTCCCGGCAGGACGAGTTTGAAGCAGACCAGTATGCCTGCAAAATCGGATTAGGCGCAGAACTGTACAACGGTCTCCTCTATATCACCCAGGGGGAAGCCCAGATGGGCTTTGCCGCCCGGATCCTTTCCAGCCACCCTGCTACCAAACAACGGTTGGAACGAATCGAAAAATACGTAAATGCGAATTATCTGGCGTAACGGTTTTCAAATATTTTAAACCATTCATTATTTAATTTATAAAATCAAAACGCGAACGTAAGCTCTTCCGGAGTTCACATTCGCGTTTTTTCATTTTCTTTTTCACACACACCGGCAAGGAATTTCAGGAACGTCTTGCATATTTAGCGGCCGCAAGTCCGGCCACGGCGCCTTCATAGGCAGCCTTCACCACCTGCAGCAGGCCGCCGGTGCAGTCGCCGGCCGCGTACAAGCCGGGCACATTGGTCGCCATGTCTCCGTCCACCACCACCCGGTTGTTTTCCGTGCCGGCCCCGATTTTGCGGGCCAGGTCCACACTGCCAGCGGTACCCAGAGCTACAAACAGTCCGTTCACCGGGGTAAGGGCGCCGTCTTCGGCGCGAAGTCCGCATACCCGTTCCATACCGTTTTCATTTTCCGCTTCCACCGCAATGATTTTTTCTTTATGTACTTCAATGGTATCCGGAATTTCTACCACCGGCTCTTTTCCATTGGTAAATAACATAACCTTACTGGCATGAGGCAGCAATATTTCCGCTTCGTGCAAGGCATATTCCCCTTCGCCCAAAACTGCCACGGTTTTCTGGCGATAGAAAAATGCATCGCAGATAGCACAATAGCTTACACCTTTTCCTTCCAGTTCTTTCAACCCCGGAATCTTCGGCGCCAGCCGTGTGCTTCCTGCAGCCAGCACCACCGCTTTTGCTTCACAGGTCCGGTTCGGCGTCTGCACCACAAGACCGGTAAAATCATCATTCATGGCAACGCCGACCACTTCATCCTCAACAAAGTTCACGCCAAGCCGTTTGGCCCCGGCTATCCCGTTTGCTTCCAGCTCCGCTCCTGTCACAGGCCCGGCCAGACCATAATAGTTTTCAATTTTTTCCGCTTTTGCCAGCGCCCCGCTGCCTCGGGAGATTACCGTCACATCCGCGCCGGCACGTTTCGCGTACAACGCAGCGGAAATACCTGCCGGACCGCTGCCGATAATAATAATATCCATCGTGTTTTCTCCTCTGCCACATCACTCCGGATGTACGACAGTCTGTCAAATACTGTACGAAAAGTCAGCTCTGAAACGCCTGTACCAGCATCACGCAAACAGCCTCATCACATTTTCTTTCGGCTGATAACCTACCGCCGTACCAGTCAGCTGCCCGTCCTTAAACGCCGCCAGGGTCGGAATGCTCATCACATTGAACATCTGCGCCAGTTCCGGATTCTCGTCAATGTCCACCTTGCAGACTTTTATCTCCGGATGTTCTTCCGCAATCTTTTCCACTACGGGAGCCATCATACGGCAGGGACCGCACCAGGTTGCCCAAAAATCAACCAGCACCGGTTTATCCGCTTTTAACACTTCGTTTTTAAAATTATCTTTGTTAAGTACTGTTACTGCCATTTTTATTCCCTCTTTTCTTTACACTGACAAACTGTTTTTGCTCACAAAATTCTTTTACTTTTAACCGGCCTTTTATTCCTTTTCCGGTTCCGGAAGGAAAAAGGCCGCAATTAATCCAATCAACCCGGCAATCCAGAAAATCTGCAACGCCGGTACCAGCCCCCACCGATCTGCCGCCCCGCCTACCAGAGGTGCAAAGATTCCCCCCAGCGTTGTGGTCAGACCCAGCGTAACGCCGGAAGCAAAACCGGCATTTTTGGCCAGATACGTCTGCCCCAGCACAACGATGGGACTGTATGGCATAAAGATCGACACCGCCGCCGGAACCAGCAGCGCCGTCGCAACCCATATATCGGTTGTATGAGTCAGAAACAGATACGTTGGCACCATACAAAAAAACGCTGCCCGGATTACTTTTACATATCCGAGCCGGTCAGCCAGCAAACCGCCGCCAAAGGTTATACAGGCTCCGATTGTAAACAGGATGGAAAGCGCGGTCGTTCCCTGCGTGGCCGAAGCGTGCAGCACTGTCATCCAGTAAATCGGAATAAACGTATTGCTTAACGTAAATCCGACGGAACGCGCAAATATCGGCATGGACAGAATCGCAAATGATTTCCAGTCATTCTCCCGGACTTTCGTTTCCTGCTTCCCGGTTTGCTGCCTGTCAAGCACAGCTGCCTGACGTAATATGCAAGTCATCCTGGTCCAAAGCGCTGCAGCCAGGACAGCATTTACGATAAAAAATATGAGCAGGGAATGAATCCCCGCTTTATAAGCACAAAAGCCGGCTACAATCGGTCCAACCGCAAACCCTGCGTTGCCGCCCACCGAAAATGTTCCCAACGCCTGCCCCTTAGCCTGTGCCGCTATGCGATTGACCATCAGCGCCGCTTCCGGATGAAATATCGCGCTACCCACACCGCTCAGCATGGCTGCCGCAAAAATAGCAGAATAGGATGTACAAAGCCCCATCAACGCAACGGAAATCCCGCAAAACAACGTCCCCAAGGGTATGAACCAGGGGCGGGAAATACGGTCCGAATAATACCCGAACAGCGGCTGCAATACGGAAGCAACCAGCACATTGGCAAAAATCAGCGTTCCTGCAGCCTGATAGGATAAATCATAATTGCGGATAAAATAGGGCAGCAACGCCGGAATCGCTCCCTGACACCAGTCTACGGATAGATGTCCCAACGAGAACAGGTACACGGCGGGATCTATCTTTTTCAATTTACTTCATTCCCCACAACACCATACCACGCAATCATTTTTGCTTTATATTTCTATATAAAGCACCCATAACTGCGATTCCATGAAAAACGTTATTCTTCAATTACAACTTTTGTCCCGACACGCACGTACTGTTTCAGTTCGTTTACATTCTGATTCTGCAGACGAATACAGCCCTCCGAATCCCGGGCGCGCATCACATGGGGCTTGTGAGTTCCATGGATACCGATTCCACCCCAGGCCCCCTTGCTCATTTCATCGGTATTGATACTGATGAACCAGGGACCATAGGCTCCTTTGATTTCGCCCTTGCCATCGCCGAAATCGTGTGTCCAGGCGGACGCGTCATCAATTTCATCTACATAGAAGGTGCCGGTAGGCGTCTTCATATCGCCACGTTTCTGTTTCTGTCCCGGATTTTTTCCCAGAGTGCAGTCATAGGATTTTATCACAGTATTTTTATCATCCAGCAGATACAGGGTAAAAGCGCTCTTTTTAACATGCACCCAATACTTTTTCTGATCTGCATTCCGTTTGATCAGTTCTTTCTCTTGTTTGGCTTTTTCTTCTGCTTCCTTTTTCTTCTGTTCCGCCGCTTCTTTAGCCTTCTTTCCCGCTTCTTCCTTCGCTTTTTTCTCTGCCTCTTCTTTGGCTTTCTTTTCCGCGGCAATCTGTTCCGGTGATTTTTGCGTCCCTGTAACGTTCGGTTTTTCTTTCCCCGTACCTTCTTCCTTGCAGCCCGCTATGAGTACAGTAGAAAACAGCATCAATAACGCCATCAGTACCACGGTAAGTTTAGCCAGTTTCTGCTTCTGTTTCACAGCAATCTCTCTTTCCGGGTCCGCTGCAAATCCTGCGGTTACCCTAAACATAAAACGCAGCGCTATAAAAAGAAAGAGTTACTCCGCAAGTGTCTCTTTGTGGAATAACTCTTTGCCTGCTTATCACTCTTTGATCGTAACGACCGTGCCGACCTTCACGAACTTTTTGATTTCTTCAATATCGCTGTTCCGTACCCGGATACTTCCAGCGGAAGAAGCTCTTCCCAGTCCTTCCGGTTTGTTCGTGCCGGAAATGCCAATACCGTTCCACTCGCCCTTGCTCAGCTCACGGGTATCAAGGGTAATGAACCAGGGTCCATAAGCTCCCTTGCCGTCTTCATCAGACACCCAGTCGGAAGACGGATTGATTGATTCTACTTTAAAGGTCCCCACGGGAGTCCTTGCGTCACCCGTTTTCGTCTTCTGTCCCGGATTACGGCCTACCGCACAGTTATATTCCTTAATCGGGGTCCCGTTATCCAACAGGGAAATCCGGTATGCGCTTTTCGTGATAACCAAACTGTAAGTGTGGCTCGTTACAGGCTGGGCCAGCGCCTTGGCCTCTTCCACTTTCAGTTTCTGCACTTCTGCCTTTTTGGCAATCTCTTCCTGCCCCTTTTGCTCAATCTTCTCTGTCTCTGTCAGTTTGGGCTGGGCATTATCCGCAAAAAAAGGAGCCGCACTCAAATGATTGTATGTACCGCTGACGAGCACAATCAAAAGGCCCGCCGTCACCACTTTGCCCAGTGTGCTCTGGCGCATCCAGCGCATCAGAATCGCAAGATAGGCTAACATATATACAAAAATACCAGGCTTTGATTTTTTCATGAAATCACACCTTCGCAGTCAAAATTGTAATTTTTTAAAACTATTTTACAGAATCCCTGCAAACCGGAAAACGCTTGTCCGGATTTGCAGAATCAATCTACAAATTATAAAAAGACCGAAAACAAAATCAGACAAAACGCCACTACTAATATATTATAACACAAATCTACAATATATTGTATAGCTAAATTGCATAATTCACAAAAAACACATTGTCATTACCAGCCAAAGAATGCAATGATGGCAAGCAACACAATTACAAACGCAAGCAACTTCATGTTGTCTTCTTTTGTACAGGAAATAAAAGTTTTAAACTTTTCGCCCATGGCGCCCGTCCTTTCTAGCATCGTCGAAGCCAGTCAGATAAAAAATATTGACGAAAGAGTCTCTGCCATCAATTATTATCACAGAGAGTTACATAAGTCCAAAATTTCACTATTTATTTTGTTAAATAAATTATAGTAAAAATCGATGTAAAAGTCAATTTCCTAATTAAATAACAGTATCAATAAAGGAATAGTTCCCGCCGCCGTTGCCAGATACAGGATCAGATTCAGCAAAAAATGCAGTACACGGTGCTCTTCTGCCCGCAGTTTACGGAAGATGCAAAAAAGTGAAACGCAAAGATAGAGGATAAAACAGACGATACCAATCAGAAACAGGGGCAGGATAAATTCCATCACGCTCATGTGGCCCTTGCGCATAATTCCGTCTACAGTAGAAGGACTGCTAATATACGTTACAAACGCCAGAGCGCCGCCCACAGAAAACATAAGTGTCAATAATCCGCTTGCCCATGACAGGAGATAATATTTCCACAGTTTCATATCGCTTACCTCCAAAACTGACATACCATCTTTACAGGCGGTAATTTCCGGGAGCTTATGATATAATATTATGGTATAATGAACTTAATTGCAATATATTTGGAGAGCAGGTATGTAAAATGAAAAAGAAATTTTCAGCTGTAAACATATTGTTACTTGTTTTATTTCTGATTTGCGGCTGCAGCGCCGCAGAAAAAGGAAACGTTCAGTCTAACGATACGCAGTCTGTTGAAACCTGGGCCACGGAACACGGTCTCAGGCAGATGGCTTCTGCCGTCACAGACAAACTTACGCTGGAAGAAAAAATCGGTCAGATGATGTTTGTGGGGATTCATGGAACCACACTTACGGAAACCACAAAAAACACACTTTCCTCCATGCATGCAGGCGGCGTCATCCTGTTTGACCGGAACATGGAAAACAGGGAACAGGTAAAAGCATTAAACGCCTCTCTGCGTAATCTCGTTCTGAACAAATACGCCCTTCCCCTCTTCCTTTCGGTAGATCAGGAAGGAGGCCTCGTCACCCGCATGAAGCAACATGCCTATACGGCGCCTGCCGCTGCTGAAATCGGTGCAGCAGGCAAACCGGAAGACGCATACAACCATGCAAACAATACCGGAAAGGATATTCACGAACTGGGTTTCAATCTTGATTTTGCTCCGGTGTTAGACATCAGCAGCCGCATGCATGGACGTTCCTACGGAACTACACCGCAGCAGGTTACAGCTTTCGGGGAACAAGCCTGCCGCGGTTTACGGGACAGCGGTGTTCTGTTTACCGTCAAACATTTCCCCGGCATGGGACGCAGCGAAACCGATCCTCATACTGATCAATCTGTAGTAAATGTACCCCGGGAGACCATTTTACAGGAAGACCTGCTGCCTTTCCGAAACATCATCGACCAGTATCCTCACCACGAGTTCATGGTGATGGCCGGCCATATCCGCTACCCTGCGTTTGATACAAAACCCGCCAGCCTTTCGCCTGTCATCCTGAAACAACTGTTGCGGAACCAACTGGGATATCAGGGCATCGTCATCACTGACGACTTGAATATGGGCGCCGTCAGCGAAGGATATAAGCCGGAAGAAATCGGCATCATTGCGGTTCAGGCCGGAACGGATATACTGCTGAGCTGCCACAATCCGGAAGTACAGCAACGTATTTACCGAAGCACGTTGCAGGCCGTGAAGGACGGGAAGATTGCCCAAACAGATATTGACACCTCCGTCCGTCGCATCGTGTATTGTAAGTTAAAAAAATTAATGGACAACGCCCAACGGAAAAACTGTTTTAACCGGTTGTCGGGAAACGTAAACGTTTCACAACACTATTCACCGCAACAGCCTTTATGGTCCGGACGTTCGACTGTCAGGTTCACGCCTGAAATACAGGATGGCAAAGCATCGTAACCGCTGTGGACCATCCAGAACTTCTTTCCGTTTTCCGTAAATACCACCGCATAAGAAGAATTGCCTGCATGATTCTGCAGATACACATCTGCGCCGGCACGGTCATTCTCAAATATTTTTTTCCGGTCGAAATAAATATTTGCGGCAATCGCTTCCACCACAGCTGTAGACAGGCAGCCTGTATGACCGGAAGAAAACTTTCCGGCCAGATCCGCTTTCACCGTTGCACGCACATATTCGCAGATCGTTTCCTCACCCGTTTCATACGGATACACAGACTTCACCGTCTCATGCACCCTGCTTTCATCGTCCTGCATAACACTTCACCTCTTTCAAAAATGCAGCATCCTGAAACCGTTATTTTGCGGTAACAATTTTCAGCGTTTGCACGAAGTTACCAAAATTTAAGCAAGAATTTTGGAAAAATGTTTCGAATTTGTTTCGAATTTGGCATTTTTGCATAAATATGAAGAAAGCCATGCAGGCTTCAAACCCGCATGGCTACTGACTTCTCATTTGGTGGAGACGAGGGGGATCGAACCCCTGACCTCTTGAATGCCATTCAAGCGCTCTCCCAGCTGAGCTACGCCCCCAAAAGCTTTACAAGCGATATTATACGGAAAAAAGGGTACTTTGTCAATAGCTTTCTTACCAAATCGAAGGCTTCATTCTGTGATACAGCGTTTCATACTTTGTTCCGGCAATGCTTTTCCATTCCGCATCCACAAAACGCTGATCCGATGTCTTGACTTTTTTATTCTTCTTGTCTGCCTGGTAAGCGCGGATAATTCTGTATCGCCCCTTTGCGTAATCCAAGACAACCGCTTCATAAAAATAGGAATGTGCCGCGCCTTTCTGGTTGGGAATAAACGTGACGAACCACAGGCCAACCTGTTTATCGCCTTCGTGATACACTTCCTTGTGATTGTAAAAATCCTGGACCTCTACGGAATTATCCGTTCTTGTCTGCACCGGCGTCCACGTATTCTTTTTCAGCTTGCTTTTTTCCGCAAAACACACGCCGCTAAACAGTAATAGCAGAACCAATGAAAGTGTTAAAATCTTTTTCATGACAGCCCTCCGCAAATTTATCCGGTGTTTTATTTTACAATATTTCCCGGGAAATTGCAGTAACAAATTTCAAAATATTTTTCTGCGGTTGCATTTACATAAGTCTGCTCAATAGTATAAAATATAACTGAACTCCACAATGAAAGAGTTTGGCTGATTCTTGTAAGAATCATTATATTACAAAATTATTATTATTTTGTGTTTTTACTTTTGCAAAGGAGGAAACATTCATGGCAAATTTTTGTGAAAACTGCGGTACGCCTTTAAATAACGACGACAGGTTTTGCTCGAACTGTGGAGCGCCGGTAACTGACGACGAAGTTTCAAGACCTGTCGCGCCTGCTGCGCCACGCGCACCGCGATCTGCTCCTTCTTCAGCACCCAGAAGAGCTTCCGGTACAGGCGGGACCCCCCCTGTTAATCCTGTCACCGGCGCCGCCGCTGCTACAACAGTCGGAGCTTTCCGTCCTCAACCAGCTCCCGAAAGACCGCAGGAGTCTTTTGTTCCACCGCAGCAGCCTCGCCCTGCGCAGCAACCAATGCCTGATAATTATTCCCGGCCGGGCAACAGACCTGTACAGCCCTACCCGGAGCAGTATCCCGCACAGAACCTTCCGCAAGCCAATTACAACCGGCCGGGAGAATTCGCCCGGGGCGGTGCCGGTCCGAGATATGAACCGGACGCTGACCTCCAGTCCATGTTCCTTCGTTATGACAACCGGTTGAATCGCAAGCGTTATATCTTACGCTCTCTCGTACTTTGGGCTGCGGTTACAATTCTGTCCACAGCAGTCGGGTTAATTGCAACCTTTTTGAAAATCAGAGCAATCACCATGCTGGTAAGTGTCATTTCCATAGCCGCTATTATCCCTGGTTTTATGCTTGTAATCCGTCGCCTGCACGATTTGGATCGCCCTACCTGGTGGTGCATCGGCTGTATCATTCCGCTGGTAAACATGGCTCTTGCAGTTTATCTCCTGTTCTTCAAGGGAACGGACGGGCCCAACCAGTTCGGTCCCGATCCTTTGGAAGTGCAAGACTGACTGATTGTTATAACATCAGTATAAAAAACTGTTTTACATCGGGTTATGTCATGTAGGAAATCACGCTAAAGGAATTCATATGGAATATCGGTTCAAAGATTTCCGTATCCTGCAAAACGAAAAATCATTTCCGGCAAATACGGCAAGTCAGTACTTTCCGTTTGATAAAACCGTGGCAGCAGACGTGATTCGTTTTCACAAAAGTCTGCCCGGGTATGCGCCTGCCCCTTTGGCTGCGTTACAGGAACAATCCGCTGCCTTTGGAATTAAAGGCATATACTGCAAGGACGAATCGCATCGTTTCGGCCTTAACGCTTTTAAAGGTCTCGGCGGCAGTTATGCCATGTTCCGTATCCTCTGCGAAAAGCTGGGGCTGGATTACAAAACTGCGGATTACCGTTACTTCCAGAAAGACGAAGTCCGAAAGCAATGTGCCAAAATCCATTTTGTCACGGCCACAGACGGCAATCACGGCAAGGGTGTTTCCTGGGCTGCAAAGCTGTTCGGCTGCAGCGCCACTGTATTTATGCCGAAAGGTTCTGTGGAAGCGCGCCGCGTTGCCATCGAAGAAGCGGGCAATGCCACTGCGGAAATTACAGAATATAATTATGATCAGGCGGTGGAGCATTCCTGGGACCTGGCGCGTAAAAATGACTGGATACTGATTCAGGATACCGCCTGGGACGGTTACGAACAGTATCCGGAATGGATTATCGACGGCTACCTGACCCTGGCGGCAGAAGCCGCAGAACAGTTGGGAAACATTATTCCAACCCATGTTTTTCTGCAGGCCGGTGTTGGCGCCATGGCCGGCGGTGTATTGGAATATCTGTTGTCCTGTTATCGCAATAAGCCGCCCGTCATGACCATTGTGGAACCAACGGAAGCTTCCTGCATTTATCTTTCTGCAAAATGTGGGGATGGTCGTTGTCATTCTATCGACGGAAACCCTGTCACCATTATGGCCGGACTGAACTGCGGTACGCCCTGCCGGGTGACCTGGCCGGCCATCCGGGACAAAGCAACTTTCTTCTGTGCCTGTGACGAGATCATCACAGAAGAAGGCATGCGCGCCTATGCAAATCCCATTGGCAGCGACAAAGCGGTTCTAGCCGGAGAATCCGGAGCTGTAACCTACGGTCTGGTCAACCGCATTCTGCAAGATAAAACTCTCCGTAACCTGTTCCGTATCAATGCGGATTCGGTAGTCCTGCTTATTAATACCGAAGGCGATACCGATCCGGAAGGCTATCAAAGAATCGTGTACGGGAACCCTCATGTAAAATCGAGTTAATGATTTTGGATATTAAAAAACCTGATGTTTGCGCATCAGGTTTTTTATTTGGGAACAGCAATAATAGTTTGTCAGAAAAAAGGCTGAAGCAAAACATCGGGAGCATTTGCGTTATTTCATGAGATGAATTCGCCGTTGCGGCGAATTTGTTTGAGGGGCACAGCCCGTTGTTTCGAAGCCACAAGCGAACAAACCCGCAAAACAGCAAACGGAAACGTTTTTGCGAAGCCTTTTTTTCAAAAAGTGCTTACAAAAGCAACTATTACTTCACCAGCTCATATCCTGCGTCAGTAATCGCCTTTTCAAATTCAGCTACCGGAATGTCACGGTCAGCCTTTACCGTGGCAGTTTTCGCTTCCAGGTTTACATCCACCGAAGTTACGCCCTCCAGTTTCGCCAGCGCATTAGTCACGTGTTTCTGGCAATGTGCACACATCATGCCTTCCACTTTTAATACTTTTTCCATAGTTGAACCTCCTGTAATACTTATATTTTTATTATCTTTACCGGCATTCACCGATACCATACCCAGACTTTGCAACTGCACAATCCCGGTTTCCGTTGCTGCTTTGCTCTTCACCGCTACAGTCGGCTTAAATCCTTTCAGCCGCAACGCGTTAGTCACCACCGAAACGGAACTCAGGCTCATGGCCGCCGCCCCGAACATGGGGTTGAGATGGATGCCCCAGTGCATCAGCGCGCCCGCAGCCACCGGAATACAGACTACATTATAGAAGAAAGCCCAGAACAGACCTTCTTTTATTTTTTTGATAACCTCTTTACTGAGACGAACCGCGTCTACCGCATCCAGCAAATCGCTTTTCATCAGTACGATGTCGGCGCTTTCAATGGCCACGTCCGTACCGGCGCCGATAGCGATGCCCACATCCGCCCGCGCCAGCGCCGGCGCGTCGTTGATGCCATCGCCGATCATTGCAACCCTATGGCCTTCCGCCTGCAGGTCAGCAATCACCTTTTCTTTTCCTTCCGGCAGCACACCGGCAATGACCCGGGGAATATCCATCCGTTTCTGAATGGCTTCCGCCGTCCGCTGATTGTCGCCGGTCAACATCACCACATTGATGCCCAGTTTTTTAAATTCCTCAATAGCCTGACGGCTGGTTACCTTTTCCCTGTCCGCCACGGCAATGATGCCCAACAGTTCTTTATCTTGTGCAAAAAGCAGCGGGGTCTTGCCTTCATCCGCCAGCTTATCCAGCTGGCCGGATACCGCAGAAATGTCAATGCCGGCTTCTTCCATCAGCGTCACATTGCCTGCGTAAAATGTGCTTCCGTTTTGTTCCGCCTGGACGCCTTTTCCGAAAAGCGTTACAAAATTATCCATCTTCGGAATTGCAACCTGCTTTTCCGCTGTATATTCCATCACTGCGCCTGCCAGGGGATGACTGCTGCCATGCTCCAGTCCTGCCGCTGCAGTAAGAAGCGCCGCAAAGTCCGGATTCTTTTCATCGGCGGCGCCGCGAAGCAAAATCACATCGGTGACCCGGGGCCTGCCTTCCGTAATGGTACCCGTCTTATCCAGCACTACCGTATCCAGATTATGTGCTGTTTCCAGCGCTTCCCCGGATTTAATCAGGATTCCGTTCTCCGCGCCTTTGCCGGTCCCCACCATAATCGCCACCGGCGTGGCCAGACCCAGCGCGCAGGGACAACTGATGACCAGCACGCTGATGGCACAGCTGAAAGCGAATTCAAAACGTTCGCCCCAAAGCAGCCAGAAAATACAGGTTGCCAGTGCAATGAGCATGACCACCGGTACAAATACACCGGCTATTTTATCCGCCATGCGGGCAATGGGGGCCTTGCTGCTGCTGGCTTCGTCCACCAGCCGGATAATCTGACTGATTGTGCTGTCTTCCCCCACCCGTTGGGCCGTAAAATGAATAAACCCGGTTTTATTGATGGTGGCGCTGATGACTGTGTCTCCCGGCTGTTTTTCCACCGGGATGCTCTCCCCGGTAATGGCCGCTTCGTCCACGCTGGTAGTGCCACTGATGATCACCCCGTCTGCCGGAATGCTTTCGCCGGGGCGCACCACGATTTCATCGCCTTCCGTCAGCTCTTCCGCCGGAATGACAACTTCCGCGCCGTTCCGGATGACCGCAGCCTGTTTCGGCGCCAGGTCCATCAGTTTTTCAATGGCGCTGGAGGTGCGGCCTTTAGAACGGGCTTCCAGCCATTTGCCGAAAGTAATCAGGGTGACAATCATACCAGCCGATTCAAAATACAGGTTCATGCGGTACAAATCCACCAGCGCCGCATCGCCGTGGCCCAGGCCCCAGCCGATACGGTAGATGGCAAAAATACCATAAAGCAGCGCTGCCCCGGACCCTACCGCCACCAGCGTATCCATGTTGGGACCGCCCATGGCCAGGCTCTTGAATCCGCTGATAAAAAACTTTTTATTGATAATCAGAATAGGCAGTACCAGGATAAATTCCGTAAAAGCCAGCCAGATTGCATTATTGGTTCCGTAAAAATAATTCTGCAAAAT
>JAFSPK010000098.1:0-4409 GCA_017443005.1 Acidaminococcaceae bacterium | reverse complement strand
GCTTGACCGTTTCTTCCTTGGTGATAATCTCCTGATTCCCTTCCGGGGACCAGCCTAACAGAGTCAGATAGTTCAACAGCGCTTCCGGCAGATAACCCAGGGCCTGGAACTCTTCCACAGACTGGGCGCCATGCCGTTTGGGCAGCTTGCTGCGGTCCGGGGCCAGGATCATGGACATATGTCCGAATTCCGGAACGGGGAAACCCAGGGCTTCATACAATAAAATCTGCTTCGGCGTGTTGGGAATATGTTCCTCTGCCCGCAGCACATGGGTCATGCCCATCAGATGGTCGTCGATGACAACGGCAAAGTTGTAAGTCGGCGTCCCGTTGGTCTTTGCAATCACAAAATCATCAAACTGGGTCAGGTCAAAATCCATACGGCCATGAATCATATCATGAACCCGCATGTTGCCCTTCATGGGTATCTTGAAACGGATGGAATGCGGTTCCCCTGCCGCAATCCTGCGCTCCACTTCCTCTTTGGAAAGGTTGCGGCAGGTACGGGGATAACGGAACGGTTGCTTGCGCTGCCGCTGGATTTCCCGCTGGGCTTCCAGTTCTTCCGGTGTACAGAAGCAGTAATAGGCTTTCCCTTCATCCAGCAACTGCTTAAGATATTTCTGATAAATCTCCGTACGCTGGGACTGATAGTACGGTTCACTAGGACCGCCCACTTCCGGACCTTCGTCCCAGTCCAGGCCCAGCCATTTCATACTGCGGATGATCTGGCCTACCGAACCTTCCTGGAAACGGGACGGATCCGTATCTTCAATACGCAAAATCAGTTTCCCGCCCTGACTTCTGGCAAACAACCAGTTGAACAGGCAGGTGCGGGCGCCGCCCACATGTAAATTGCCCGTCGGACTGGGGGCAAAACGTACGCGAACTTCACTCATGGTAACTTACTCCTATCCTTTACTTGCAAATTGTTTTGAATCAAATATTTCCGGCAAACTATTTATTAAAAAATTTCAAACTTTCACAGATTATTTAATCTGTCCTTCCACAACGCCCCAGGCAGCCTGCAATGCTTCATCCACTTTTTCCGCGTCCTTGCCGCCGGCCTGCGCCATATCCGGACGGCCACCGCCGCCACCGCCGCAGATGGTCGCTACTTCTTTCACGATCTTGCCGCAGTGGATGCCTTTGGCCACCGCATCTTTATGGGCCATAGCCAGAATACCGATCTTTCCGTTTTCAAAAACGGAAGCCAGCACCACCACGCCGCCGATCTTGTCCCGAAGCTGGTCGCCCATGGTACGCAGGGCATTTACATCGGACACGCTGACTTTCTGTACCAGTGTGTTCACGCCTTTGATTTCTTTCATCTGGTCCGCCGCGCTGGATGCCGCTGCTGCAGCCATCTTACTTTCCAGTACTTTAACTTTCTGGCAGGCATCTTTCGTTTCAGACAGCAGCACGTCCAAACGTTCCTCCACATCCGTATTACGGCAGTGAAGTTTGGCTGCCACATTGCCAATGGTCTTTTCCAGGCCTTCCACATACTGCAGGGCGCCAAAGCCGGTCACTGCTTCAATACGGCGCACGCCCGCACCGGTGGAAGACTCGCTGACGATCTTGAAAAGACCGATCTGGGCCGTGTTGCTTACATGTACGCCGCCGCACAGTTCCATAGAAAAATCCGGAACGGTAACGACCCGTACCACGGCGCCGTATTTTTCACCGAACAGCGCCATCGCGCCTCGTTTCTTTGCTTCTTCAATCGGCACTTCTTCAAAGGTTACGGTCTTGGCCGCCAGAATCTGTTCGTTAACCATCTTCTCCACCTTCGCCAGCTCTTCCGGCGTTACCTGGGAGAAGTGGGAAAAATCAAAATGCAGACGGTCCGGACCTACATAGCTGCCTGCCTGGTTGACATGGCTGCCCAGTACACTGCGCAGGGCTGCCTGCAGCAGATGGGTAGCTGTATGGTTACGGGCAATGTCGGATCTCCGGACAGTATCCACTTCATAGGTCACCGCATCCCCGACGGCAATGGTTCCCTCTTCCACCGTACCTGCCATAAACGTTACACCGTCCGGCAGCTTTTTCGTCTTGGTAACACGCATCACGCCCGCAGGTGCTTTAATCACGCCGATATCGCCTAACTGTCCGCCGCCTTCCGCGTGGAAACCGGTTACGTCCAGGATCACTGCAGCGTCCTGTCCGTCGGAAACCGCATCCACCGGCTGGGCCTCCGCCACCGGATAGATTTTCATCACTTTACCTGCATGGGCGGCTTCATCCACTTTCAGCCCTGCCACATTCAGGTCCCGGTCATTGTACAAAACCGGACGTCCGGTCTTGTCGTCACGGGCATCCCGGGCCATCTTGCGCTGTACTTCCAGGGCTTCCGCAAAACCTTTTTCGTCCAGGGTCATACCGTGTTCTTCCAGAATTTCCGCCGTCAGTTCCTTGGGGAAACCGAAGGTGTCGGAAAGCTTAAAGGCAACGTCCCCGTCCAGTTCAGTTTTGCCAGCTTCCTGCAGTTTTGTAATTTCAACATCCAGCATGTCGCAGCCGCTCTTCAGGGTTTTCAGGAAACTGCTCTCTTCCATGTGGATGACTTTCTTAATATAATCCTGTTTCTCACGAATCTCCGGATAGTGGTCGCCGTACATGGAAACCACCACATCCACCGCGCCGCCCAGGAACTCATGGTCGATACCCAGCAGGCGTCCGTGACGGACAGCCCGGCGCAGGACTCGACGCAAAATATAACCCCGGCCCAGGTTAGACGGCAGAATACCGTCCCCGATCATAAAGGTCAGGCTGCGGGCATGGTCCGCAATCACTTTCAGGGATACGTCAGATTTCGGGGACGCGTTGTACGCCACGCCGCTTTCCTTGCAGGCATACTCGATAATGGGGAAAATCAGGTCCGTCTCAAAGTTGGAAGGCTTGCCCTGGAGCACAGAAGCAATCCGTTCCAACCCGGCGCCTGTATCGATGTTCTTATGTTCCAACGGCGTGTAGGTGCCGTCTTCATTCTGGTTGAACTGGGTGAACACCAGGTTCCACAGTTCCAGGAAACGCCCGCAGTCGCAGGCCGGTCCGCAATCCGGTTTGCCGCAGCCTCGTTCCGGGCCTAAATCAATGTGGATTTCAGAGCAGGGACCGCAGGGGCCGCTGCCGATTTCCCAGAAGTTGTCTTCCAGACGGATAATACGCTCGTCAGGAATACCTACAACGTCGTGCCAGATCTGATACGCCTCATCATCGGAGGTATGAATGGTAATATACAGCTTATCCCCGGGCAGCTCCAGCTCTTTGGTCAGGAATTCCCAGCTCCAGGGAATGATTTCTTTCTTGAAGTAATCGCCGAAAGAAAAGTCTCCCAGCATTTCAAAATAGGTATGGTGGCGTGCCGTACGTCCCACGTTTTCAATATCGCCGGTGCGCACACACTTCTGGCATGTGGTCACACGGGGAGACGGCGGCTTCATCTTTCCGGTAAAGAAAGGCTTGAAAGGAGCCATGCCGGCGCCGATCAAAAGCAGGGTCGGATCATCCTGGGGAATCAGGGATGCACTGGGCAGGCGCATATGTCCCCGTTCTTCAAAAAATTTCAAAAACCGTTCGCGGAGTTCATTACCGCTCATGTACTTCATAGGTTCTCTCTCCTTTTGCGTTTATAAAACATCTTACTATTATAAACAAATTATACTAACTATAAGATTATACGCAAAAACACAGATAATGTCAATTGAACTGCGCAGAAAATGGCAATGCAAAAATGAAGATTTGGATTGCTTTTAAATCTGAAAATAAAAACTAACAAACCAAAAGGAACAGACAACGCAAAAACGGAAACGTTTACTATTCTATGGACTCATTCGCCTGTGGCTTCGAAACTCGGTGCTTCGCACCTCAAACAGTCGAAGCCACGGACGTCTCATTTCGTCTCATAGAATCACGTAATCGTTTCCTATGTTTTGCTTATGTCCGTTCCCTTTTTATTGTTTCTCTCTTTTATCAGAACATATACGCCACGTTCACGCTGCCGCCAAAGCCACGATGCTTACCGCCGTAACAGTAGATAGCCGTCAGCCTTACAACACTGCTACGCCTATGGACTTGGCAATTTGGCGGATACGTTCTTCAGAAAGCTTGCTAATTTTCGTAATGGTTTTCAGCGGAAGCCTTTCTTTCAGCATATCCGTGGCAACGCGCTCGTTCACTTCCGCTTCTTTCCTTGCTTCACCTCTTGCTTCACCTCTTGCCTCACCTTCTTTTATATACCGGTCAATTACGTTGCTCATATTCCGAATACCTCCCTTCGCCCTTTCTTCAATAGCTGCCTGTTCATAACGGTCGTCATGTTCCATCACGCTCAGCAGCTGCAACACTTCGTACACGTGCCGCATCGTGTCTCTGGATCCTTCGTATGTGCCAGTTTTTCGTTTT
>JAFSPK010000097.1:0-3008 GCA_017443005.1 Acidaminococcaceae bacterium | reverse complement strand
GTTGGGACCGCCCATGGCCAGGCTCTTGAATCCGCTGATAAAAAACTTTTTATTGATAATCAGAATAGGCAGTACCAGGATAAATTCCGTAAAAGCCAGCCAGATTGCATTATTGGTTCCGTAAAAATAATTCTGCAAAATGTCCGGAACCGCAAAACCGAAAAATTTTGCAAACATAGGCGTCATGGAAAGAATCAGCACCGGAATTAAAAATACCAGCGACCACATAAGCCGGTGATGCATTTCCGCAATAGCTTCCCTCGCTGCTTTCACCGCCGGATTTTCTTCCGGTTTTTTAGCTTTTGCAGAAGAATCGACTGCTTGGCCGCTGCCGGGCGCAATAATACCATTACTTGCCGTCCCGTCGCCTCTGCCTGCTGCCGCGCCGACGATTGAATCATTCTTCGTTTTAACGCTGCGGCCCGTTTCCACCCGTTCGGCGCCGTAGCCTGCATCCACTACAGCCTGAACAATCTTCTCTTCGTTTAATTTCGTTTCGTCATATTCCACCTGCATGGAATTGGTCAGCAGGTTCACGCTGGCTTTTCCAATTCCCTCCAGCTTGCTCACCGCTTTTTCTACGCGGCTGGAGCAGGCGCTGCAGGTCATGCCTGTGACGATAAATTTTTCTTTCTTCATAACTGCCTTTCTGCCTGCAACGCCATGGTTGCAACCGCATCTTTTGTTACGTCGTAACCCGGTTTCCCTTTATGCAGACAAACACCTGCCTGCAGGTTCTTCTTACTTCATCAGCTTCTGCACCGCTGTCACCAGCTCATCCACTACTTCATCCTTACCGTTACGGATATCATCCACCACGCAGCCGCGGATATGCTGGGCCAGCAATTCTTTGTTGAAAGCGTTCAGTGCGCTCTGAATTGCGCTGACCTGAATGAGGATATCGATACAGTAACGATCCTCTTCCACCATCTTTTCGATGCCACGGACCTGGCCTTCGATCAGTTTCAGGCGGCGAATCATGCTTTTGTATTCTTTGCTGTTTACATCCCGGTGCTTGTGTTTCACACAGTCACAGCAGGAAGACCCGGACATGGTCATTCCTGCATCGAACGCTGCGGTTGCAGCGCAACAAATTTTCTCTTCTTTTTTCATTATTTTTTCTTCTGCCATTTTCAAGCCTTCTTTATTCACACAAAAAGGGGGAAGAACTGCAGGCCTTCTCCCCGCCTGCAGTTCCGTCATTCCTACAGTAGCCGGTGAGAGTCCGGCCACTGCTTATCAGAATCCTTCTCCTATACCCCCATAGGGTATTTACCCGGACAAAAATAATATACCCCATAGGGGTATATTTGTCAAGAGCAATTTATTATGACTTTTATAATTATGGTTATCTGCAATAAGCGGTTGACCATAACCGATGGCCGATAACCATAATTTTACAGATTTCATTTTTCCGGAATATACTGCAAAACCTATCAATACAAGAAGGATCTTTATTGCCTCTGCAATAAGTTGTAAAGAGCGCCCAGCATGCCGGCATCATTTTGCAACGCGGCAAACCGCAGCGTCAGTTTTTCATACACCAACGGGAACAGTTTTTTCCGCAACGCTGCATCCAGCAACGGATACAGATATGTTTCCTGTGCGGCAATGCCGCCGCCTACGATGATCCGTTCCGGATTTAGAATATAACAAATATTGGCGATGCCAGTCGCAAGGTCATCCATCTGTCTGGCAATAGCAGCCGCAGCTTCTTCGTCTCCGCCCTGTGCCAGGGCAAAAATTTTTCTGCCATCCAACGCAGTTTCCAGAATTCCTTTTGCCGCTGCTACGTTACGGATCAGCGCCCGGGTGGACGCCATCTCTTCCCAGGTGCTATCCGGCGTAATATGCTGCAGCCCCGCTTCCCCACCAAAGCAGGCCGCGCCATGAATTACCCTTCCGTCCAGCAGGGCACAGCCACCAATTCCGGTTCCGACAGTAATACAGAACAGCGATTTCGCCCCTTGTCCGGCGCCAAGCCAATATTCCCCCAGCGCTGCGGCGTTTACGTCGTTCTCTACCGTACAGGGAAGATCGCAACGTTTTTCCAGCCGTTCTCCCAATGCCGTACCCGGATAACCCGGAAAATACTTCGGTGCGTATAGAATCAAACCTTTTTCCGGATCGACCACACCTGCTGTGGAAACCGCTATCCCACGCAAACTGTATTCCTTCTGGCATTGTTCCGTGACGGAAGCCAGACTTTCTACCAACCCATCCACACCTTTTTGGGTAATTACATTGGGAATTTCGTTTTTTTGCAACAGCGCGCCATTTTCTCCGGCTACGCCAAATTTCACGGAAGTTCCGCCAATATCAAAACACATGTAATGTTTCATGCTTATCCTCAGTCCATCTTCTTAAAAGCTTCCGTCAGCGGCGGGATTACCTGCTTTTTCCGGCTCAGCACGCCCGGCAGATGATAGTACCCCGCAGCGTCCCGGTCGCCAAAAGCCAGATCCAGTACACTGTCCCGGCAGCCCGCTTCCAGAAGGTCCGTGGCTTCGCCAAGCACATCCGTCACCATCAACAGAGACATATCATAGTTTTCACGTTTTCTGAATTCGTCCAGAGCCTTTTGCAGTTCCGGCAGTTTTTCCAAGGCCAGCTGCCGGTCCATAATATTGATCTGGCTCACCGTGACCCGCACATCCCCGAAGTCAAATTCCTTGAAGTCGTTTCGGATAATATCGGCCGGGGCCATGGTGTTCAGCACACTCCCTGCCCGCAGCAGCCGCATAGCAAAGTCTTCCGGGTCTTCAATGCCCGCCTGTACTGCCAGCCGTTTGGCCGCGGCCCGGTCCGCCTCCGTCGTAGTAGGGGAACGGAAATACAACGTATCCGAAACCATAGCGGCAAACAGAATGCCCGCAATATTAGGCGGCATGCCTATGTCATGGTTCCACATCATGTTGGCGATGATCGTAGCCGTGGAACCTACCGGTTCCTGCCGGATGTAAATCGGCGCGCCGGTAGTAAGGCCACCCAGACGGTGATGGTCAATG
>JAFSPK010000096.1:0-21922 GCA_017443005.1 Acidaminococcaceae bacterium | reverse complement strand
GTTGGAAGCTGCCAATATGGCGCTGGTGCCGCCAAGGCAGCTGGCGATGTCCAAAGAACCCGCCGCCAGGGCTTCGGTCTGCTTGGCGCCGGAACTGATTTCCGGAAATGTGACCTTGGTTCCGTCTTTCTCAAACCCCTTTACGATGGTCTGGTTCGCTTTATCTACAATGCTGGGAATGTTCAGGGGCTGCTTCACGTACGTGACTTTAAGATCCTTCAGCGGAGCGGCCGCTTTCTTTTCCGGCGCTTTGGGCGCGCTGCCGCCGCAGCCTGCAAGGATGGCGGTCAGGGTGAACAGTGTTAACAACAATGCAATCAATTTTTGTTTCATGGGTTTGTTTCCTCTCTTCATAATTAATCAGCGGTTTCGTAAGTAATCAGTACAATCTGTGATATGATTGAAACCAAAACCAGCTTGAGTTACCTATTGCTAATTATAGCATGTTTTCCGAAAAAAGGAAGATAATATTGTAGGAAAATATCCCGTCGAAGCTGGGAGGATTTGCTGATTATTTCATCTTGTTGTGATAATCTGTTTGCAAAATCGAGCAAATTGTTGTAAGATAAGTACAGCAACTATATATAGGTAGGCTGGGTAGGATGGCCTGGCCGGCAAAAAATGAAATTATATTGTTCTAAGGTTTTAGAGAGGATACCATGGACTTGACGAAGACGGCTGATGCATTGAAAAAACGCGGATACGAAGTGAGCTGCTTTAGCACGGGAGCGGAAGCGGCGGCGTATCTAAACGGCAAAATTGACGGTATGACTGTGGGTTTCGGTGATTCGGAAACGTTGTTGCAGATGCATCTGTTTGAAATGCTGCAAACGCATAACGACGTGTATCACCCTAAATATCCAAGGGAAGGGAAAAATTTCTATTCCACTGCGAAAGACTGCCTTACTACGGATATCTTCCTGCTGTCTGCCAACGGACTGGCGGAGACAGGGGAAATCGTGAACATTGACGGGACAGGCAATCGGATTGCCGGCTCTCTGTATGGACATACGAAAGTGTATTTTGTCATCAGCCGGAATAAAATCTGTCCCACACTGGAGGAGGCAGCGTTCCGTGCCCGGAATGTGGCGGCGCCTTTGAACGCAGAACGACACGGATACAAAACGCCCTGTGCAATTAAAAAGGACCGCTGCTATGACTGCCGGAGCCCCCAACGAATCTGCAGCGCCCAGACTATATACTGGCGCAAGATGAACCATACCGAGATGGAAGTAATACTGATTGACGAGGACATGGGATATTAATTATACGAAGGAGGAAATAGTTATGATGAAGAAGATGTTGTTATCTGTTATTACCGGAAGTATGATTTTAGCCGGCTCTACCTGCTCGGCAACCGTACCTGCTGACCAGCTGGTACTGGGGGGAATCCAGTATGGCGCCTCCATCAGTGCCGTGGAAAGCGCCTATGGAGCCCCCCGCAAGTCGGAACGGGAAATAAAGCCGTATGGTGATAAGGTTGAATACAAATACGGAAATACACTGGAATTTGAATTCCTCAACGGCAAGGTGGTTAAAATTAAGGCCGACGATTACAGCGATGCCAAAACAAAGGCGGGCATCGGCTTGGGAATGGATGCCGCTGCTTTGAAAAATGCCTATGGCGCTCCGGACGTTATCCATGAAGAAGACCATATTTATTACGCGGCCGGAATGCAGGGCATCGGGTTAAAGTTTGAAGTAAAATACGGGAAAATAACCGATATTAAGTGCGGTTCACTGTATTGAGAAGATTAATGAGTGGTAATATACTGCACATTGTGTATTGTGCAGTAAAGTGAAAAAAATAAGTCCGGAGCTTTGTGACTCCGGATTTATTATTCTGCCAGCAAATCCAGAATTTGCTGGCGCATTTTCTGCAGTGGAGGGTCGGCTGCTTTGCGTGGGAAGGGTAGTGCTACGGGCATATCAGCTTTGATATTGCCGTTTTCCATGACCAGGATGCGGTCGCCCAGCAGCAGGGCTTCTTCCACGTCGTGGGTGACGAACAGGATGGTTTTTTTCTGGTGATGAAAGAGTCGCAGCACCATGTCCTGTAAGTTACGGCGGGTAAAGTAATCCAGCGCGCTGAAAGGCTCGTCCATTAAGATCAGTTCCGGATTGTAAAACAGCGTGCGGCCGAGAGAAACCCGCTGGGCCATGCCGCCGGAAAGCTGCGAAGGATAAAGGTCGGCAGCTTCCGTCAGCTCCAGTTCCTGCAGCAGTTGCCGGCAACGTTCTTCCGGTGAAGGCAACGAAACATCTGAATTAATTGAAGTGGTATTTTGCTTATGCGTTTTTTCATTTTTGATTTCAGAATCGGCTGAAAGATTAGATACTGTCCGTTGATTCTGATCCGAATTGTGTGTGTTCCCGTCCTGTCCTTTTAGCGAAAACATGATATTTTCTTTCACCGTGAGCCAGGGCATGAGCCTTGGTTCCTGAAAGACAGGCGCGGTTTTGGCAGGCAGTCCTGTGATACATGAAGCAACGTTTGTGTTTTGACCGGTTGTGCTGTATGATGCAGCCGTTTGGTCTTTTACATCCATAACAGTATCCGGCGTTTCCAGTCCGGCCAGCAGCCGCAGCAACGTAGTTTTGCCACAGCCGCTTTTGCCGACGATACAGGTGAACGAGTGGGGCTGAATCGCCAGCGAATCAATGTTGACCGCTGTTTTATTGCCGTAAGTCTTCTTTAAGTTGTGAAGTGCAAGAAGAGTAGTGTCCATAATTGTTTGTACTTTCTCCTGTTTGTGCTTGCTCCTGTTTCAAAAGAGAGGGTCTTCCTGAGGGTAGTTGTATGTTATTTGTTGTCACGTAGTTTAAAACGAAGCGCCTTACTTTTTCTGATACCAAGGAATCAGGCGCTGCAGGATGTACAGGAATACCCAGTCTAAAATGCTGCCGATGATGCCGATGCACAGCATGCCTGCCAGAACAATATCCGGGCGCGACATTTCCTCGGCGTCAAGGATCAGGTACCCGATACCGGCAGAAGCGGCGATGAGCTCGGCACCGATTAATGCGCGCCAGCTGTAGCCTAACGACAGCTGCAGTCCGGTGACGATGGCTTCCAGTGCGGCAGGCAATTGGATGTGGCGGATCAGCTGCGCTTTGGAAAAACCCAAAGACTGCCCCACTTCCAGCAGCTTCGGGTCGCAGTTGCGGATGCCGCTGCAGGTGTTCAGGAACAGGGGAAAGAAAGAAGCCAGAAAGATGATGGTGAGCTTGGAAGCTTCATCGATGCCTGCCCATAATATGATTAAAGGAATGGCGGCCAGAGGCGGCACATGCCGTAAGAATTCCAGCAAAAACCAGCAGTAGGTGTAAAAATACCGGCTGCGCCCGCATAAAATACCCAACGGGATCGCGGTGCAGGCTGCCAGCAGGAACCCGAGAAATACCCGGCGCAGGCTGATGGACAGGTGCTTCACCAGTTCACCGGAAGCGGTCAGCTCCGTCAGCGCGTCCCATACCATTCCCGGAGAGGGGAGCAGATAAGGGCTGAAGACCTGCATGCGGGTGATGAGGTACCATATCAGCAGCAGTATTACCGGTAAAATAATTCCGTTACGAATTCGTTTCATGGATAACTCCGAAAATGAAAATTAGAGCGGCACAAATCTGTACCGCTCTAAGTATAACATGAATACGAGGTCAAGAAAAGATACGGCAAAACAACGGAGAAAATTATATTACTTCATTGTCGGCTGATTAGCGCAATGGTTGCAGTGGGAACATTTTCCGCTGCAGCAGCTGCAACCGGTTTCGCCGCCGTCATTCTTTAATGCGCTGAAGACACGCTTCATCAGCCGATGAGCGGTGAAAACGAACGCCAGAAAAATAACCGCGAAAAGAATAGAAGATGGAAGATTCATGACGGGTCTCCTATAAAAACTGAACTTGTTGATAAATCATTTTATTGAGTGTTGACCGGGCAACCCGTGAGGGCCCCAGTTTGACGAACGAGCAACGCGAAGCTCGCTGAGCGGGCGGAGTGAGGAAGTGGGAGGCGGGTTGCCCTGCAACACGACTCGGAGTTTCGAAGCCATAGGCACATAAATCCATGGAATAACGCAACTATGCATGTACATTTTCCTGCGGCTTCACATACGGTCTTGCCGGCCGGAAGATGAAGTACAGCGCAACGGCTACCAGGAACAGCGCGATGCCCTGCATGGAGCCGAAAGGTACATCGCCCACATACCAGCTGCCCAGGTTATAGAATACAAACGCCAGGGAGTAGCCCAAAATCGCCTGGAAACAAATGGCGAACAGGCCCCACTTTTTGCTGCCCATTTCCCGATAGGTAGTTGCCATGGCAACCAGGCAGGGCGGGTCAAACAGGTTCCGGATCATGTAGGAGAACGCTGCCATGGGGGGCATCAGTTTGCCCAGCGCATCCATGACCTGCGCCTCTTCCGCGTCTTCTGCAGCACCGGCCAGCATGGCCAGTACGCCCACGGCGTCTTCTTTGGCAAGGAAGGCGGCGATGGAAGCAACAGTTGCTTTCCAGTCACCCAGGCCGATAGGAGCGAAGATCCAGGAAATACTGTTGCCGAATACGCCCAGCATGGATTCTTCCACTTCTTCCACCATTTCAAAACTGAAGTTATAAGTCTGCATGAACCACAGCAGTACGCAGATGGGGAAAATGATCATGCCGGCTTTGATGATGAAGCCACGGGCCCGTTCCCACATATGGATCAGCACGCCTTTAATGGAAGGCATGTGGTAAGCAGGGAGTTCCATGACGAAGGGGGCCGGTTCCCCGGCAAACCAGGAAGTTTTCTTTAAGGCGATACCGGCCAGTACGATGATGGCCAGCCCCAGGAAGTACATACCGGGAGCCATGAACACGGAGTTGGGGAAGAATACGGCGGTGATCATGCCGATGATTTCCGCTTTGGCGCCGCAGGGAATAAAGGTGGCCAGAAGAATGGTCATGCGACGGTCCCGTTCTTCTTCAATGGTGCGGGCCGCCATGATGGCAGGCACGCCGCAGCCCATGCCGATGAGTACGGGGATAAAAGACTTGCCGGATAAACCGAACTGACGGAAGATGCGGTCCATGATGAAAGCAACGCGGGCCATGTAACCGGAGTCTTCCAGTAAGGACATAAAGAAGAAGATGAGCAGGATCTGGGGAACGAAGCCCAGTACGGTGCCTACGCCGCCGATGATGCCGTCAACCACCAGACCGCTGAGCCATTCCGGCGCCGCCATGGACTCCAGCATACCTTTTGCCCCATCGGTCACGATCTCACCGAAGAACACGTCGTTGGTCCAGTCAGTCATCCAACTGCCGATGGTGGTGATGGAAATGTAGTACATCAACGTCATGATGACGAAGAAGATGGGCAGGCCCAGGAAGCGGTTGGTCACTACCTGGTCGATTTTATCGGACAGGGTGAGGGCATGCTTGGGACGGTTTCGGGTGATGCAGGCGTCGATGATGCTGCCGATATATTCATACCGCTGGTTGGTGATGATGCTTTCCGCGTCGTCGTCCATTTCCGCTTCGCAGTCTTTGATATGTTCTTCCAGATGGTCGGTGAGGCCGGCAGGAAGCTTCAGGTCTTCCAGCACCTGCTCGTCACGCTCGAACAGTTTGATGGCAAACCAGCGCAGGGTGTTTTTGCCCACTTTATCGCTGATGCTTTCTTCGATGTGGGCCAGGGCGTGTTCCACGCTGCCCCGGAATACGTGGGGCAGTTCCGGCGCTTTGAATACCTGATGATTCTCCGCTACCTTTACCGCGGCTTCGGCAACGTCAAGGCAGCCTTTGCCTTCCAGGGCGCTGATGGGGTAGACCGGGGCCCCGATTTCCGCAGACAGTTTCTGAAGGTTGATGGTGTCGCCGTTCTTGTTGACAAGGTCCATCATGTTGATGGCGATGACCACGGGCAGACCTACTTCGATCAGCTGGGTGGTGAGGTATAGGTTGCGTTCCAGATTGGTGCCGTCGATGATGTTCAGGATCACGTCGGGCTTTTCGTTGATCAGGTATTTACGGGTGACAGTTTCTTCCAGCGTGTAAGGGGAAAGGGAATAGATACCGGGTAAATCCTGAATGATGACATTGTCGTGGCCTTTCAGCCGGCCTTCTTTTTTCTCGACCGTAACGCCGGGCCAGTTGCCAACGTACTGGGAACTGCCGGTGAGTTCATTGAAAAGGGTGGTCTTGCCACAGTTGGGGTTGCCTGCTAACGCGATTTTGATATCCATTTCGTTTCTCCTTACTGTACTTCGATGCTTTCTGCTTCGCTCTTGCGAATGGAAAGTTCATAGCCCCGCACGTTCAACTCCATGGGATCTCCCAGGGGGGCAATCTTTACGACCTTGATCTCTACGCCTTTGGTGATACCCATGTCCATAATACGACGGCGCAGTTTGCCTGTGCCGTTCAGTTTGGTAACGGTGCAGACACCGCCTACCGGAATTTCATTTAATGTCATTTCAGATATCCTCCTTGCAATTTATGATTAGTTATTGCTAACTTAGGGAAATAATGATGCTGAATTTTTCAGATTTTAATGAGCTTGGTAATTCGCTAATGCACTGCTATAGTAAACTGTACTGATTATGTACTGGTCAGATTGTACTGACCGGTTTGAATAACTGCTTAGTACATGATGCGCCGTGCCATGGATTCGTCCAACGCTACGCGGGAATCGCGTACCTGCAGGATCATGTTTCCGCCCATACGGGTGACGACGGTGATCTTGCTGCCGACGGTGAAGCCCATTTCCGCCAGATGCAGGCGGGTGGCATCGTTGCCGGTGATTTTTTTGATTTCCAAAACTTCGCCTTCCTGAGCGGTGGGAAGTGGTAACATGGTGAGAGCCTCCTTGAACAGCATGTATGATTAGCTACAGCTAACTTATGGCTAAAATATTGGCCCCGGCCGAACAGTCCGAATCATAAAGCGTTAGCCGGGACTAACCAAATGATACACCAACCCCGGAAGTTTGTCAAGGCTAACCGGATTTCGACTTACGAAAACGCTGATTCATTTGTCTGCACACAAACTCATTGAATCAGCGTCTCCTTAAAAAAATCAAATTAGTTCTTGACATAGAGTCAAGTTTAGCAGGTATAATATAACATATAAGGTAGGAAACATATACAAAGAGATATTTTGAAAAGGGAGGAAACGTCATGGAAAAATCAAAGGTGTATTTTACGGATTTCCGGGTACAGGTGGGCGTAAGCCTGTTGCAGAAGCTGAAAACCCTCTGCCTTGTGGCAGGCATTAAGAAGATCGATATGGAAGGCAAGTTTGTCGCTATCAAAATGCATTTCGGCGAACTGGGCAACATGGCGTTCCTGCGTCCCCAGTACGCGAAGGTGGTTGCCGATCTGGTGAAGGAACAGGGCGGGATTCCTTTCCTGACAGACTGCAATACCCTCTATCCAGGCAGCCGCCGGCATGCGCCGGAGCATATGGACTGCGCGAACCTGAACGGTTTCAATCCTACTACAACCGGCTGCCAGATCATTATTGCAGACGGTCTGCGGGGCACGGACGAAACAGAGGTTCCGGTTAAGAACGGCGTGTACGTGGAAAAAGCGAAAATCGGACGCGCTATCATGGATGCGGACGTGTTTATCAGTCTGGCCCATTTTAAAGGACATGAAATGACGGGGTTCGGCGGCGCGCTGAAGAATATCGGCATGGGCAGCGGCAGCCGGGCCGGAAAAATGGAACAGCATTCTTCCGGGAAATGCGTCGTGGATGAAGCATTGTGCCGGGGCTGCCGTCGCTGCGCCAAGGAATGCGGCTCCAATGCCATCACCTATGAAAACAATAAGGCCCATATCGACAAGAATATCTGCAAGGGCTGCGGCCGCTGCATCGGCGCCTGCACCTTCAATGCCATCAGCAACGATGAATGGGATGCCGGCGACAAACTGGACTGCAAGATGGCGGAGTATGCCCAGGCCGTGTGCCAGGACCGTCCCTGCTTCCATATCAATCTGGCCATGGATATTTCCCCCAACTGCGACTGTCATGGCGATAACGACGCAGCGATTCTGCCCAACATCGGCATGTTCGCGTCCTTTGACCCGGTGGCTTTGGACCAGGCCTGCGTGGATGCCTGCCAGAAAGCGGCGCCCATGCCCAACAGCCAGCTCAGCGACAATCTGGCGAAACCGGACTGGAAGCACTATCATGACCATTTCATGGACAGCAATCCCCATGTGCACTGGAAAGAAACGCTGGAACATGCGGAAAAGATCGGCATGGGTACCAGAGAGTACGAGCTGATAAAGGTGAAATAAACAGCCTTTCGGTTTTTGTTGATAATAGAGCAGCGTACGGGAACATCCGTACGCTGTTTGCCTGTATTCAAAGATTGCGGAGGATTTTCATGCGTTACTACATGATTTTACTGGACGGTGAAGAAAGGACTGCTGTCAGTTTGGATGGCAACGTATTATATGTATTAGATGAATATAAAGACATGGACGCCCTGATTGCTGCCGGGGGAGTGAGTGCAATCCCGAAGGATGCGATGATGGTAAATGCCGAAATGGTTAAACTTCTTTCGCCGATTCCCCGGCCGCGACAGGATGTGCTGTGCCTGGGGATCAACTACACGGCTCACGCGGAAGAAGCGGAGCGGTTTTCCAAAGAAAGCTTCGGCGGGGAACGCCCGTATCCCATTTTCTTTTCCAAACGGGTCTGCTATTCCCAGGGAACGGATGCGCCCATTCCCGCGTATACCGGGCTGGTGGATTCCCTGGACTATGAGTGCGAGCTGGGGGTTGTCATCGGTAAAGACGCGAAGAATGTGAAACGGGAAGACGTGCCGGACTATATTTTCGGCTACACCATCGTCAATGATGTCAGCGCCCGGAATCTGCAGACGAGGCATAAGCAGTGGTACTTCGGTAAGAGTCTGGACGGTTTCACGCCTATGGGTCCATGTATCGTGTCCGCAGACGAGTTCGCATTTCCGCCCAAACAGCGGATTGTCTGCCGGGTAAACGGGGACCTGCGGCAGGATTCCAGCACGGCGAACCTGATCACCGGCATCACGGATATCATCGTCATGCTGAGCGAAGGCATGACCCTGAAAGCCGGAACGATCATCGCTACCGGTACCCCGGCGGGCGTGGGAATGGGCATGAAGCCGCCTGCATTCTTAAAGCCCGGCGATGTGGTGGAGTGTGAAATCGAAGGCATCGGCGTACTGCGGAATTATATTGAAGGGTAAGATTGCAATCAGTACACACTGAGATTTCCGTAAGAACTTTGCTGTTTATCTTGGATCAGGACAGAGGATTATGCAACAGTCAGTTCATCAGCGCTGGATCATGCACGTAGACATGGACGCGTTTTATGCATCGGTAGAAATACTGGACAATCCCAAACTGAAAGGATTGCCGGTCATTGTGGGAGGGCGGTCTGCCCGGGGCGTGGTATCCACCTGCTCCTACGAGGCCCGCAAATTCGGCGTCCATTCTGCTATGCCGCTGTTCGAGGCGAAACGGCTGTGCCCCCAGGGCGTTTTCGTGCCGGTGCGCATGGCCCGTTATGCCGAAATGTCGGCAAAGATCATGAAAATTTTCCGGGAAACGTCGCCGCTGGTGGAGCAGCTCTCCATCGATGAAGCCTTTTTGGATTTAACCGGTATGGAACGGTTGGGCGGGGCGGAGGCCATTGCCCACCAGGTACAGGACCGGATCCAGGAAGAGCTGAAGCTCAGCGCATCCGTAGGCCTGGCTCCCAATAAATTTCTGGCCAAACTGGCCTCGGATATGCGAAAACCTCACGGCTTTGTGAGAATTACGCCGGCAGAAGCGGCCAGGCTGCTAGCTCCCCTGCCGGTGACCAAAATATTCGGCATCGGCCGCAGTGCCGAAGAAAAACTGAAACAGTTTGGTATTGAAAAAATCGGGCAGTTGGCTGAAGCCGATGTGGGATTACTGCGAAAGGTGTTCGGCGTTAATGCAGAGCAGGTGAAACGGCTGGCCCGGGGCTTAGACGACAGACCGGTCGTCAATGAAGAAGAAGCAAAGTCCATTGGCAGGGAAACCACCTTTGACAGGGATCTGACGGATATGGATTTCTGCAGGGAGGCGGTGCTGGACCTGTGCGGGCAGGTGGGATGGCGTCTGCGCCGGGAACATCTGGCAGGACACACGGTGACGCTGAAAGTGAAGTTTGCGGATTTCCGCATGATTACCCGCAGTTCCACCGGCGACAGACTGATTGCCTGGGATGAAGACATTTTCCTTTTGGCGGAACAGATGCTGCAGAAGATTCATGTGAAGCCTGGCGTTCGCCTGTTAGGGGTATCGGTGAGCAGTCTGTTCCGTCCGGAGGACGAGCCGGTACTGGGTTTTGAAGACAATGAGCGGATGCAGAAGCGCAACCAGGCCATCGACGCATTGAAAAGCAAATTCGGGGAGAACATCATCAAGCGCGGCATTACGGGGAAAAGAAAATAGGAAATTGGTGACTGTGTATGAAACAGAGCAAAAGCTTCTATAAAAATCTGATGGCAGTTTTGCTGACGCTGGCCTTTGGCATATTAGCCCTTGTGTTTGGCGTGTTGTTCCTTGGCTGCGGTAACGAAACTGCAAATACAGATTCCGGAAAGCCAGAGGAAAGTTATATCGCCTTTACAAAAGCAGACGCCTTTAATCTCCGGCAGGTGATTACGGCAGACAGTACCGTGTCGCGTACCATCATGTGGCAGTCGGAACCGGAAAACAAAGATGCATTTGTGGAGTACCGTTTGGTTGGCAAAGCAGATGTATCTTCTGGCGCACAAGATACTAAAGAGGTGCGGAAAAATACAAACGATGCCGCAATGAAGAGCAGTGTTTCAACGCAGAAGGAACGCCTTAACGACAAGTTTACCGATAACGGAAAAACCACCTACGTCCACACGGTGACCCTGCAAAACTTGCAGCCCGGCACGGAATATGAATACCGGCTGGGACATGAAAACCGGCGCAGCCAATGGTACAGGCTGAACACGGCGAACAGTCACAACACCTATAAGGCACTGATTTTTCCGGACAGTCAGAGCGCCAAATATAAAGTCTGGGAAGAGGTAGCCATGCCGGCCTGGCAGCGCAACAGGGACGCCCGGTTCTTCATCACCATGGGAGACCTGGTGGATAACGGGGAACACGCCTACCAGTGGAATGAATGGTTCACCCGCATCGGACCCATGATCACCCGGATTCCCGCGGCGCCGGTTATGGGCAATCATGAAACGTACACCATGGACTGGAAAGTACGGATGCCCCAGGCATATCTCCATTATTTCCAGTTGCCGGATGAAACTCCCGCGCCCTATAAGAACCAGTTTTATTCCTTTGATTACGGCGACGTGCATTATGTTGTGCTGAATACCCAGATGCGGGAGATGGATGAGTTTCAGCCCAATCTCCTGCAGGATCAGCTGGCCTGGTTCAAGGCAGACATGGAAAAAACCAGAAAAAAATGGAAAGTGGTGCTGATGCACAAAGACGTACTGCGGTACGGCTTCCTGACCCGGAAAACGCCAAGGGAAGAAGGCGTTTCCGAAGAAGGAAAAACCTTTATGCCGATGTTTGACAAATATAATGTGGACGCAGTACTGACCGCCCACCTGCATACGTACCGGAACCGGGGGCATATTTACGGGTTTAAACGGGATACGAAAGGGCCGCTGTATATTCTCACCGGAGTTGCAGGAGACGTGCGGTACCCGAACCTGTGGAAACGACACTCGCTGGACGTTGCTGTTGCGCCCCAGCCGGAAACCAATAACTACATGGTACTGGAAGCTTCCGCCGGGAGTTTGCGGTTCAGCTGCTATCTGCCGGACGGGACTAAGATTGACGAAGCGGAAGTGAAAAAATAGTGTTGTGTTCTCAAAATGCCTGATTTGTCGGAACACCTGTTTCAGCCCTGAAGGAATATGCGCCTTCAGGGCTTTTGTATGCATGGATACAGTATATTTTTCGACGATCATATGAAAGTGTTAAAAATATAATATAAATATCTTTTTACAATGGATTTTATGTTTCTGAATACTGGTTTTTTGTTGACGGTTTTCGATTATATTGTTATACTGTGTACATATATTATTCTGATACAAAAAACCTGGCATAATTGGAGAAGGCGCCAGGTTAGGATTCAGTAAACACCGGTTACCGGAGTTTGTACGTGTACGGAGTTTGAACGTGTACAGACGAAAGAAGCCGTGATTTATGGGAGGGGGAACATCTATGAATCGGAAACTGAGAGATTTACCGGCGCCGCAGGGCTTATATGACCCGGCGTTTGAACATGACGCCTGCGGTATCGGGTTTGTTGTGAATATTAAAGGGGAAAAATCCTACAGCATTATCGACGATGCCCTGAAGATTCTGGAAAACCTGAATCATCGCGGCGCAGAAGGCGCGGACCAGAAAAGCGGCGACGGGGCCGGTATTCTGGTGCAGATTCCCCATGACTTTTTTGTCCGGGAATGCGAGGTGCTGGGCTTTTCCCTGCCACCGGCAGGCGAATACGGCGTAGGCATGATCTTCGCCCACCGCTATGAATCCTTCCGCAAAAAGCAGATGGAAACGTTTGAGAAGATTGTCCGGGAGGAAGGGCAGAGCATTTTAGGCTGGCGCGAGGTCCCCATTGACGAGAGCATCATCGGGGAAGCGGCCAAGTCCATCCGCCCCCGCATCATCCAGGTGTTTATCGGTAAGGCGCCGGATGTGAAAAGCCAGATGGATTTTGAGCGCAAGCTGTACATTATCCGTAAGGTGGCGGAAAAGGAGATCATTCCCCAGAGTCAGGTGATGGGATCGGCCTTTTATATTGCCAGCCTGTCTTCCCGGACGGTTGTGTATAAGGGAATGCTTACCTCCCTGCAGCTGCGGCATTTTTATCTGGATCTGTCTGACCTTGATTTTACGACGGCCATGGCGCTGGTCCATTCCCGCTTCAGCACCAATACGTTTCCCAGCTGGGCCCGGGCCCATCCCAACCGCTATATTGTGCATAACGGGGAAATCAATACGATCCGGGGCAATATCAACTGGCTGAACGCCCGGGAAAGCAAGGCCAAGTCGCCGTTCTTCCCGGATATGGAAAAGGTGTTCCCGGTAGTCGATGAGACCGGCAGTGATTCCGCCATGTTTGATAACTGCCTGGAGTATCTCATGATGACAGGGCATTCCCTGCCTCATGCCATGGTTACCATGATTCCGGAGCCCTGGGAGAAGGATCCGTCCATGCCTCAGGATAAGAAGGATTTTTACCGCTACCAGACCTTTATGATGGAACCCTGGGACGGTCCCGCGGCCATCTGCTTCTGCGACGGTACGGTGATTGGCGGCATGCTGGACCGGAACGGCCTGCGCCCGGCCCGCTATTATGTGACGAAGGACGACCGGGTGGTGCTGAGCTCGGAAGCCGGCGCGGTTCCGGTAGCCCAGGAACAGATCGCCTATAAAGGGCGCCTGGAACCGGGACGCCTTTTCCTGGTGAATACGGCGAAACAGCGCATCATAGAAGATGATGAGATCAAGCACATGCTGGCTACGTCCCATCCGTACGGGGAATGGTGCCGTGAGCACATCATCGAGATGGACGAACTGGTGGAAGAACGGGGCAGCATGATCAATGACACGCTGATCCCCTTTGACTTGAAAGAACAGCAGAAGGTTTTCGGCTACACCCAGGAAGACCTGACCCAGATGATCGTTCCCATGGCCCGCATGGGCAAGGACCCGGTAGGCGCCATGGGGATCGACGCGCCCCTGCCGGTGCTTTCGGAAAGACCCCAGATGCTGTACGATTATTTCCAGCAGAATTTTGCCCAGGTGACAAACCCGCCCATCGACGGAGTCCGGGAAAGTATCGTCACTTCTTCCCGGGTGATGATCGGCAACGTGGCCAACATTATGGAGCCGGATGAAAAAGGCACGGCGGCGCTGGAAGTGCTGCGCCCCATCCTGACCAACCGGGAGATGGCGGTCATCAAGAACCTGCAGACCGACAAGCTGCGGGCCGTGACCCTGTCCATGCTGTATCCGGTGAATGGCGGCGCGGAAGCCATGGAAACGGCTATCGAATCCATCTGTATCGACGCCTACCGGGCTATCCGCAACGGCGCCAATATTTTAGTGCTGTCTGACCGGGGCGTGAACTCCCGCATGGCAGCGGTGCCGGCGCTTTTGGCATCGGCGGCGGTGCACAATTACCTGATTAAAAAGACGGTGCGCTCCGACGTGGGTCTGGTGCTGGAATCCGGCGAACCCAGGGAGACCCACCATTACTGTACCCTGATCGGCTACGGCATTACGGCCATCAATCCGTACCTGGCGCTGGACACGGTCCACGCGCTGGCTGCGGAAGGCAAACTGTTGCAGGGACTGGATGCGGCGCAAGCGCAGGCGAACTATCTGAAAGCTGCTGTGGGCGGCATTCTGGCCGTTATGGCGAAGATGGGCATTTCTACTGTGAAGAGTTATCACGGAGCCCAGATCTTTGAAGCGGTGGGCCTGAAACAGGAACTGATCCAGAAGTATTTCGTCAATACCCCCTCCCGTATCGAAGGGCTGGGATTGGCGGAAATTGCGCGGGAGACCCAGCTGCGGCACCAGAACGCCTATAAAGACGAAGGGAATCTGCCCAGCGGCGACTATTATATGTACCATAAAGGCGGAGATCAGCCCCACATTCTGGATCCGGAAGCCATCCGCCTGTTGCAGAAGGCCTGCAAAGAAGAAGATTACAAGGCCTATAAAGAGTATGCGAAGATCGTTGACAAGGGCGCGGTGTACCGGTTGCGAGACCTGCTGGATTTCTACTGCCCGCCGGGCTGCAGCATTCCCATTGAAGAGGTGGAGCCGGTGGAGAAGATTTTGCTCCACTTCCGTACCGGCGCTATGAGCTACGGCGCCCTGAGCAAGGAAGCCCACGAGTGCATCGCCATTGCCATGAACCGTATCGGTTCCATGAGCAACTGCGGCGAAGGGGGCGAAGACCCGGCCCGGTTTGTGAAACTGGAGAACGGGGACGACCCCAGCGACGGGGTGAAGCAGGTTTCCACCGCCCGGTTCGGCGTTACCAGCAACTATCTGGTAAACGGCCGGGAACTGCAGATCAAATGCGCCCAGGGGGCCAAGCCCGGCGAGGGGGGTCACCTGCCCGGCGCCAAGGTGTTCCCGGAAATCGGCAAGACCCGCCATTCTACGCCGGGGGTAGCGCTGATTTCCCCGCCGCCCCATCACGATATCTATTCAATCGAAGATTTGTCGGAACTGATCTTTGACCTGAAGAACGCCAACAAGGATGCGGACATCAGTGTGAAGCTGACGGCAGGTTCCGGTATCGGTACCATTGCGGCGGGTGTGGTTAAGGCTAAAGCGGACGGCATCACCATCAGCGGGTTTGATGGCGGCACCGGCGCATCTCCCCGCTCCAGTATGCGCCATGCGGGCATTCCCTGGGAACTGGGGCTGGCGGAAGTGCAGCAGACCTTGTTGCTGAATAAGCTTCGTGACAGAGTGCGCATCGAAGTGGACGGCAAGATTTTGACCGGCCGGGACGTGGCCATTGCCGCCATGTTCGGGGCGGAGCTGTTCGCCTTCGGTACGGGTCCTCTCATTGCCCTGGGCTGCCATATGCTGCGGGTGTGCAACCTGAACACCTGTCCCTTCGGCATCTGTACCCAGAATGAAACGCTTCGGAAACGGTTCAGCGGTAAACCGGAATACGTGATCAATTATCTGAAATATGTGGCGCAGGATCTGCGGGAGATTATGGCCCGCCTGGGCTTCCATACGGTAGATGAGATGGTGGGCCGCTCCGACCGCCTGAAGCAGCGGGAAAGCGCCGCCAACTGGAAAGCGGCGGAGGTGGATCTGGACCGTCTGCTGTTCCGTCCCTATACGGACACGGAAGTGGGACACCGCTGTCTGCACCGGCAGAAGCACAACATCGGGGAAACCCTGGATATGTCCAAACTGGTGCGCATGTGCAAGCCGGCGCTGGACTGCAAAAAGACCATCCGGGCCCGGCTGCGCATCCAGAATACCAACCGGGTAACGGGGACTATTCTGGGCAGTGAGATTACCCGCCGTTACGGGGAAGAAGGACTGCCGGAGGATACCATCAAACTGTCCTTTGTGGGTTCGGCAGGCCAGAGCTTCGGCGCCTTTATTCCGAAAGGCCTGACCCTTTCCCTGGAAGGGGACGCCAACGACTATCTGGGCAAAGGGCTGTCCGGCGGCCGGCTGATGGTGTTCCCGCCCCGGGAGGTTTCCTTTGCGGCAGAAGCAAATGTGATCATCGGCAACGTGGCCTGCTTTGGGGCTACCGGCGGCGAGGTGTATATCAACGGCCAGGCCGGGGAACGGTTCTGCGTACGTAACAGCGGGGCCACGGCGGTGGTGGAAGGCATCGGCAACCACGGCTGCGAATATATGACCGGCGGCCGTGCGGTGATCCTGGGAAAGATCGGACGCAACTTTGCCGCAGGCATGTCCGGCGGTGTGGCTTACGTGCTGGATATGCAGCCCGAGCTGTGCAACCGGGATCTGGCGGAACTGGAAAAACTGGAAGACGCCGCAGAACAGGATGAAGTGAAAGCCATTGTGGAGCGGCATCTGGAGTTTACCGGAAGCCCTCTGGCAAAACGCCTGCTGGATACATGGGAAGACACAGTGCAGCGTTTTACGAAAGTCATCCCCAGAGAATACAAGGCCATGATGCAGAACATTGCGCGCTTTAAGGCGGAAGGCCACAGTGATGCGGAAGCCAGACGGCTGGCGTTTTTGGAAAGAAACGGGTAAGTAATAATAAGGGGTACGGCTTGTTGAATGAAAGCAAATGAAACCTAGTGAAAAATTGAAAGATACGGAATTATTATTTGACAGACACCATTTGATCCAGTTGCTATGGCCCCTTGTGGTGGAACAGCTCCTGTCCGTCCTGGTAGGGATGGTAGACGTAATGATGGTAGCGTATGTGGGGGAAGCTGCTGTTTCCGGTGTATCCCTTGTTGATTCTGTAAACTATCTGGTGATACAGGTGCTGTTTGCGCTTACTGCCGGTGGGACTGTGGTTTGCGCGCAGTCCATCGGCAGCGGCGATTATAAGCTGGCCGGTAAAAGCGGCGGACAGCTGCTTTTTATGACAACATCGGTAATGCTGTTCATCTCCGCGGTGTTTTTACTGCAGGGGGATACCCTGTTGTCAGTTATCTTCGGAACGGTTGACAGGGATGTTATGGAAGACGCGGTCAAATACCTGGCGTATACCTCGGCGTCCTTCCCGTTCCTGGCGGTCTACTATTCTGCGGCAGCCATATTCAGGGCAGCAGGCAATACGAAATTATCCATGCTGGCCTCGTTGGGAATGAATCTTCTCAACATCATAGGTAACGCAATCTGTATTTTCGGGTTTCACATGGGCGTGGTGGGCGTTGCCCTGCCGACGCTGCTCGCAAGGATGATTGCGGCGGCGTTTATGGTGTACGGCCTTACGCATTTTGGAAAGAAGATCCGGATCGAAACCCTGTTACAGATGAAACCGGACCGGGTGATCATCGGCAAAATACTATCCATAGGAATACCTAACAGCGTGGAGAGCGGGCTTTTCAATTTCGGGAAGATTTTGCTGCAAAGCCTGGTATCTACGCTGGGCACTGCGTCTATAGCCGCCTACGCCGTCGCTTCGAATCTGGCGACCTACCTGTACCTTCCCGGCAACGCCCTGGGGGCCGGAATGATTACCATTGTGGGGCAGTGCTATGGAGCGAACAAACCGGATCAGGCCCGCTATTATGCCCGCAAACTGTTATATCTGAATTATGCGTTTCTCCTTGTGATTTGTGCCGTCATGATTGCAGGAAGAACTGTCTGGATCGGTTTTTATAATTTGTCCTCTCAATCTGCAGCCCTTGCGGAGGGCTTGCTTTTGTCCCATTCCGTGGCGATGGTCATCTGGCCGGTGGCGTTTTTGCTGCCATACTATTTCCGGGCTGTGGGCAAGGCTGCGTTTACCATGAAGGTAGCTGTCTTTGCCATGGCGGTATTCCGGGTCGGACTGGCCTATCTGTTTGTCGGTGTATGGCATAAGAATGTGCTGTGGGTATGGTATGCCATGTTTGCGGACTGGCTGTTCCGCATCATTGTGTATGGCTATGGTTTCATGAAAGACGATACCTTTTCCCAAGCATAGCAGGCTTCGGTTACACGGCAGCCTGCCTTGACAGGCTGAAGCCGTACCTGCGCCATCGGACATTCAGAAGAAAAACCGTAACATTGTTTACAAATCGGGACGAGTTTTTGAATTTTTGCTTTAAAATGCGAAAAACCATTTGACGAAGTGTGTATCCGGTGTTAGACTACTTTACAAGTAAATATTGACCACAAAACCGTTGAGACGGAGATCAAGCCAATATAAGCGCTCACAGAGAGTCCGGGCAGCTGGGATCCGGATAGAAATGCTGGTTGGTAAATGGACCGTTGAGGGTGTGCTGAAATCGCGGGAGGCTGTACAGACAGAATCGCAATTTTGTTGCGAAATTCCGGCGAGAGTATTGCACAACGTTTCGTCCGCGTTAGGGAAGGAGGATGTGTTGGCATCCGCAGAGGGCACAGCAATGCTGTGAATCAAGGTGGTACCGCAGGTTAGATACTAGTATGACCTGTCCTTGTTAAATGCGAGGACAGGTTTTTTGTTGGGCTTTTTGAACAGGCGCCTGTAACTCGTAGGAAGATGTCCAAATAGGATGTGTGTCTGTATTCAAAAAACAAATGAGGGGGATTGGAAAATGATTAAAGAGGCCATCGTCAAGATAGTAAGCAAAGAGGACCTGACTTACGAAGAAGCTTACAAGGTGATGAACGAGATTATGAGCGGGGAGACTACGGCTACGCAGAACGCGGCGTTTCTGGCCGCTCTCTCCACGAAAAGCGCCCGGGCGGAGACGACGGATGAAATTGCCGGCTGCGCTGCTGCCATGCGGGCCCATGCAACCAGAGTGGAAACGGGCATGGATGTGTTTGAAATCGTGGGTACCGGCGGTGACAACGCCCAGAGCTTTAACATCTCTACCACTTCGGCGCTGATTGCGGCGGCGGGAGGCATGAAGGTGGCCAAGCACGGCAACCGGGCGGCGTCCTCCCTGTGCGGGACGGCGGACTGCCTGGAAGCGCTGGGAGTCAATATCAACCAGAGCCCGGCAAGGTGTGTGGAGCTGTTGAAGGAAGCGGGCATGTGCTTCTTCTTCGCCCAGAAGTATCACACCTCTATGAAATATGTGGGCGCGATTCGTAAAGAACTGGGTTTCCGCACGGTGTTCAATATTCTGGGACCGCTGACCAACCCGGCTTCGCCGTCCATGCAGCTGCTGGGGGTGTACGACGGCTATCTGGCAGAGCCCCTGACCCGGGTTCTCACCAGCCTGGGCGTGAAACGGGGCATGGTTGTGTACGGACAGGACAAGCTGGACGAAATCTCCCTCAGCTCGCCGACCACCATCTGCGAGATCAAGGACGGCTGGTATAAGACGTATGCGATCACTCCGGAAGAGTTCGGCTTCGAACGCTGCAAGAAGGAAGACCTGAAGGGCGGCACACCGGCAGAAAACGCGCAGATTACGCTGGATATACTGAACGGCGTGAAGGGATATAAACGGAACGCGGTGCTGCTGAACGCCGGGGCGGCGCTTTACATCGGCGGCAAGGCCAGGGATATGAAAGAGGGCATCGCATTGGCAGCGGAGCTGATTGACACCGGCAAGGCGCTGGCCACGCTGCAGAAGCTCATCGAGGTCAGCAATAGACCGGAATAAACGGGAGAGACGCTGGCCGCGTCATATATAATGAAGAAAAGTTTGATAAAAAAGGTTGTTAAAACATCGTGATCTTAGATACATTAGCGGCAGCGGCGAAAGCGCGGGTTGCCAAACTGGAAAAACAGAAAAGCCTGGTAACGGTGCGGGCAGAGGCAGAGCAGGTTTATCACAGGGAAACCTACTATTATAAATATACAGCTTCTGCTGATTCAGAAGCCGACAGGAATAGGGCGGAAATGGATGCGGATAAAGTCATGGACGGAACAGAGCCTGTGAAAGACGCAGTGTGTGCAGGGCAAACGTCTGCCAAACTAACGAAGCGCTTTCAGGAAAACCTGCAGCGTCCCGGGCTGAACTTCATCTGCGAATGCAAGAAGGCATCTCCTTCCAAAGGGCTGATTTCCCCGGAGTTTCCCTATCTGGAAATTGCGAAATCCTATGAAAGAGGCGGTGCGGCTGCCATCTCGGTTCTGACGGAACCGGAGTATTTCCTGGGGTCGGACGTGTATTTAAGGGAGATTGCGGCAAAGGTTTCCCTGCCGGTGCTGCGGAAGGATTTCACGGTGAGTCCGTACCAGATTTACGAAGCGAAGGTACTGGGCGCCGATGCGGTTTTACTGATCTGCGCCATCCTGTCTGCGAGACAGCTGGAGGAGTACAGACTGACAGCGGAAAGCGTAGGGCTGGACGTCCTGGTGGAGACGCATGACGGGTGGGAAATTGAAACAGCGCTGAAGAGCGGAGCAAGAATCATCGGTATCAACAACCGCAACCTGAAAGATTTTACGGTGGACATCGGCGCCTGCCTGCAGCTGCGGAAGGAAATTCCGGAAGACCGCGTCTGTATCGCGGAAAGCGGAATCCGGAATGAAGACGACATCCGCAGTTTGAAAATGAAAGGATTCAACGGCGTACTGATCGGTGAAACGCTGATGCGAAGCGGAAACCCGGAAACAATGCTGAGGATGTTGAAGGACGCGTGATTAAGTCGTCTGCATGCTGACCGGTGCTTTTTGTGACCTTAAGGGAAGCGTGAGCCGGGAATCGTGTCCTCACAACGAACAGATGAAGCAGGCGGGGATGAGTTATGGTTAAAGTGAAATTCTGCGGCATACGCAGAACCGAAGACATAGAAGCGGTGAACCGGCTGAAACCTGACTTAGCAGGCTTTGTGTTTGCGAAAAGCAAGCGGCAGGTCACGAAAGAGCAGGCTGCTGCGTTAAAAGAACTGCTTGACCCCGGAATCAAAACGGTGGTGGTGCTGGTAAACATGCCTGTTGAAGAAGCCGCGGCCCTGGCAAACACAGGCATCGCCGATTTGCTGCAGCTGCACGGAGATGAAGACGCTGCCTACATTGCAAAGCTGAAAACCCTGACCCGGGCGAAAATCATCAAAGCAATCCGGCTGCGGAGCGGGGGCTTGCCGGTACAGGGAAACGGAAACGGAGCAGAGGAAAGGGTTTACACAGCAAATGCCGGACTTTTGGCAGAAGCGGCTCAGGCAGACTACTATCTGTTCGATACATTCGTCGCGGATACCTACGGCGGAACCGGCAAAACGTTCTCGCTTTCTTTATTAAAAGGAATGCGGATTGACAAACCGTTCTTCCTGGCCGGAGGACTGGACGCGGATAATGTGGCGGAGATCATCGGGCAGGTACAGAAAGACGCAACACTGCTTCCATTCTTTTACGGTGTAGATGTCTCCGGCGGAATAGAGACTGGCGTAGTTAAGGATCCGATAAAGATGGAAGCATTTATGAAAGCGATACGAGGGAAGGAAAAGACATGAGCAAAACCTAGAGAACGGTTGTGTCATTCTGTTGAGAGTTGGAGGGGCGACCCGGAAGGGTCCCAGTCTGACGATACCGAGCAACGCGAAGCTTGCTGAGCGTGCGCAGTGAGGAAGTGGGAAGCGGGGCGCCCCGCAACGCGACTCCTTTTTTGCGAAGTCTTTTCCTCACTGTGTGGTTCAAACATATTTAAAGATTAATCAGGAGAGGGGTTTATCATGACAAAGGGAAGATTTGGAATCCACGGCGGACAGTACATTCCGGAAACGCTGAGGAACGCAGTGCTGGAACTGGAACAGGCATACGAGTATT
>JAFSPK010000095.1:0-9195 GCA_017443005.1 Acidaminococcaceae bacterium | reverse complement strand
TCCGTGTTTACGAGGGCAGGACTGATAAGTTGTCTTGATTACTACACTGTACGTCATGCTTTGAAGTTATGTTGAACCGCCGTATGCCGAACGGCACGTACGGTGGTGTGAGAGGAAAGAGAAAATCTTCCCTACTCGATTTCTTATAAAATAGGAATGTAATTTGTCTCCTTAAAAATGATACATACGGTTAAGGCAGATTATTTAGCAGAAAGAAATGGCATAACTGATGCTGAGACGAAAGACCACAGACAAGCGTGCATACGGGTGTCAGTACTCTTAATCATCAGTACTCGTAATCATATAAAGGTGTCATCAAATGAAAAAAATGGATGAAAGCGTCCGCTTTGTAAAAAATGTCTGGGCGCTGACCAAATCGTATTGGCAGAGTGAGGAAAAGAAAAAAGCCTATCTGTTGCTGTTGGCCATCATTGCGCTGACCTTGGGCGTGGTGTTCATGCTGGTGCAGCTCAACCAGTGGTATAATATTTTTTACAGCGCGCTGCAGAATTATGAAAAAGAAAAAATTTTTTCGGAGCTGTTCCATTTCAGCTGGCTGGCTTTTATTTATATCATCCTGGCCGTGTACGCCTTTTACCTGCAACAGGTGCTGATCATCAACTGGCGCCGCTGGCTGACCAATGAATACATTGACGAGTGGCTGAACCATAAGACCTATTACCGCCTGCAGATGTTCGGGACGGCAACCGACAACCCGGACCAGCGTATCAGTGAAGATGTCCGGATGTTTGTGGAATACACTCTGCGTTTTGGCATCGGCATCCTGAAAGCGTTTACTACATTTGCATCTTTTGTGGTAATCCTGTATAATTTATCGGGTCCGCTGCAGTTCAAACTGGCCGGAATGGATATTCATATCCCGGGCTATCTGGTATGGACGGCCCTGTTGTATTCTATTATCGGTACCTGGCTGACTTATAAGGTGGGAAACAAACTGGTCGGCCTTAACTTCGTGCAGCAAAAATACGAAGCGGACTTCCGTTTTGCTATGATGCGTATGCGTGAAAATGCGGAAAGCGTAGCCTTTTACAGCGGGGAAGGCCATGAAGGCGGCGTTTTTAAGAAACGCTTTTCCCTGCTGCTGAATAATTTCTGGAGCATTATCAAGAAGCAGAAACAGCTGACCTGGCTGAACAGCTGGTACTCCCAGATAGCTATCATTTTCCCGCTGGTTGTGGCCATGCCCCGGTATCTGGCCAAAGAAATAACACTGGGCGGGCTGATGCAGATTTCCAGCGCATTTGGCCGTGTGCAGGAAAGCCTTTCCTATTTTGTGGATATGTATTCGTCGATTGCGGAATGGCAGGCTGTGGTAGAACGTCTCACCGGTTTTGGCCTCCATATGCAGCAGGTGAAGCAGGAAAATGCACAGCAGTATTTACAGCGCAAGCCCGGTGCTTCGGACGCTATCGTGGCAACGGATATGGATGTCACGCTGCCGGATGAATCCGCTGTTTTGCAAAACGTTTCCTTCACGCTGGAACCCGGCACCAATGTGCTGATCAAAGGCGTGTCCGGCAGCGGAAAGAGTACACTGCTGCGTGCACTGGCCGGAATCTGGCCCTATGTGAAAGGCACGCTGGAAATTCCGGAAGAGAGCAAGCTGATGTTTATTCCCCAGCGTCCCTATCTGCCGCTGGGCACATTGAAGGAATCCCTCTTGTACCCCGGGACGGAAAGCCGGACCGATGAAGAACTGAAACAGCTGATGGAAAACTGCTGTATCGGGTATCTGTATGAAAAGTTGTATCTGGAAGCGGACTGGAGCCACGTACTTTCCGTAGGCGAACAGCAACGGCTGGCTTTTGTCCGTGCTCTGATTTACAAACCGGTATGGCTGTTCCTGGATGAAGCGTCTTCCGCTTTGGATGAAGAAACCGAAGCGAAGGTCTACACGCTGCTGATGGAAGAAGCGCAACAGACTACCCTGGTCAGCGTAGGCCACCGCAGTACCCTGAACAAATATCATCAGAAAGTATTGTATCTGGATAAAGAAACCCATTCCCTGTACTGGCAGGAAAAGACTCTTTTGTGATACAATAAACAGTATCGCAGGTTGTATATAATGATGCTTTGTAAGGAAACGCTGCCTGATCGGCGTTTCCTTTAAAACCGGATGACAGTGATTGGCAGCCGGAAAATAAATTTTATTCAAATATATGTAGAGAGGTGTTTAACATGGCATTGGAAAATGTGAAAGATCAGATGGGTAACACGAACCCGCCCAGAGTGAAAGCGGAACGGTTTGACCGGTTTATGAAGGAACGTGAAGTCAGCGGCTTCCATAGGGAAGAATACGACGATCAGTTCCGTACCGTCGTGTACTTCAGCGGACTGCAGACGGCGGGCCAGCAGCAGTTTGTACAGGTTATACTGAATGATTCCATTTACGGTATGATTAAAGTGCTGGTGGGTCATAAAGTGGTGAATGAACAGAACCAGGCAAAAGTGCTGGAATACCTGAACCAGCTGAACAACCGGTTCGGCGCGTTCAAATACATCGTGACACCGGACGGGAATCTGGAACTGGACTGCAGCCTGATTGCCAATGATGAGACGTTTGATCCGGAAGCAATCATGGTCATGCTGCTGAACGTAATCCAGCCTCATCTGGAAAGCGAACTGCTTCGTCTGCCTGCGGTAGTTGGCGGCCCGGTAGGCGTTAATGTAGAAGAAGAAGAGAAAGACGAACGGCCGATTCATCCGGTACATTAATAATGATGCGGAAAAGGACAAGATATGAGCAAAACATCGGAAGCGATTGCGTTATCTCATTGAGCGTTGACTGGCAACCCGTGAGGGTTCCAGTCTGACGACACCGAGCAACGCGAACAGAGTGAGCGTGCGCAGTGAGGAAGTGGGAGACGGGTTGCCATGCAACGCGACTTCGAGTTCCGAAGCCACAGGCGAATGAATCCATGGAATAGCAATCGTTGACGGTTTTGCGATATCTTATCCTTGCCGCATTATTTTTATGCACAATAACAATCTGTCTTAACTACTAGGAGACTCCATGACTAAAATTGGTCTGACCAGCGAAGAAGCTGCACAGTCATTAAAAAAATATGGAAACAATGCCTTAAGCAAACCGCCGCAACAGACGTTTATTGACAAACTGCTGGACAATTTCGGGGATCCCATCATCCGTATCCTCATTGTGGCTTTGCTTGTCAATGTGGTTTTTGTGTATATGGGTTACGCGGACTGGATCGAGACAGCAGGTATTTTTGTCGCGATCATACTGGCGACGTTTGTGTCCACACTGTCTGAATACAGCAATGAGAACGCCTTTCAAAAGCTGCAGGAGGAAGCCAGCCGCATCACCTGTAAGGTATGGCGCGACGGGAAACCGGTGGAACTGCGCATTGACGATATTGTAGTCGGGGATGCGGTGCAGCTGGAAAGCGGGGACAAGGTCCCGGTGGACGGTTTGTTGCTGGAAGGGTCCCTGAAACTGGACCAGGCTGCTTTGAACGGGGAAAGCGAAGAAGCGAAGAAAAAGCCGGCTTCTCCTGATTTTTCCTGGGGGACTGAGACGGATTTCCTGAATCCGTACTGTCTGTACCGCGGTTCTGTCGTAGTGGAAGGGCAGGGTCTGATGCGGGCGGAGAAGGTCGGCGACGCATCCGTCTACGGGCAGCTGGTACAGGAATTAAAGGAAGTGGAACGGGACAGCCCGCTGAAACTGAAACTGAAGCATCTGGCGGATAAGATCAGTTACTTCGGCTATGCAGGAGGCCTGCTGATTTTTATTGCGGTGTTGCTGCACAAGATGTTCCTGGCAGGCGGCTGGGCGCTTTATGTTGCCAATACGGCCCAGGTCCTCAGCGATGTGGTGCAGGCGTTGATCCTGGCTGTCATCATCATCGTGATGGCGGTGCCGGAAGGACTGCCCCTGATGATCGCCATCGTTTCTTCCCTGAATATGCGGAAGATGCTGAACGACCATGTGCTGGTCCGCAAACTGAACGGCATTGAAACGGCAGGCAGTTTGAACCTGCTGTTTACGGATAAAACCGGTACCATCACCAAAGGGCAGCTGGAGGTTGTGGACTTTATCACCGGAGACCTGAAGGAATACCTGTCCTTTGACCAACTCCCTGTCCCAATCCGGGAAATGACCTATGAAAATGTGGTCCTTAATACGTCGGCTGCCGTTGCGGAAGGCGCCATTGTAGGCGGCAATATTACGGAACGGGCCCTGACCCGGTATATTGGCGATTACCGTAAGCTGCAAATGCCGTTACGGAATACGTTTGTTCCTTTTAACAGCGCCACCAAATACTCCTTTGCGGGAGTGCAGGGGGCCAGTGAATATACCCTGGCCAAAGGCGCGCCGGAAAAACTGCTGCAGTACTGCGATTATTACTGGGACGAAAAAGGGCACTGCCTTCCTTTTACAGAGACCATGAAACAGGCTCTGGATGAGAAGATGGTGGAACTGGCAGGCCGGGCCATCCGCATGCTGGCCTTATGTACTTTCCCGAAATCCGTTTACGGACCGGAACTGCCGCAAAAAGGACTGGCCCTGACTGGAATTCTGGCGATTCGGGATGAAGTGCGTCCGGAAGCGGTGGAAGCCATTCAAAAAGTGCACGAAGCCGGCGTGCAGATCGTCATGATTACCGGGGACCGGAAAGAAACGGCAGTGGCTATTGCCAGAGATGCCGGACTTTTACGAAGGCCTCAGGATCAGGTCTGGACCAGTCAGGAACTGGCGGCCATGTCCGATGAAGAGGTAAAATTAAATCTGCCGGACCTCAGGGTGGTGTCCCGGGCACTGCCTCTGGACAAACTGCGTCTTGTCAGTATTGCCCAGGAAATGAACCTGGTAACAGGCATGACCGGCGACGGGGTCAACGATTCCCCGGCCCTGAAACGGGCGGATGTGGGGTTTGCCATGGGCAGCGGCACGGAAGTGGCCAAAGAAGCCGGCGATATTGTGATTCTGGATGACAATTTCCTGTCCATCAAACAGGCGATTTTGTACGGACGTACTATTTACAATTCCATCTGTAAGTTTATTACGTTCCAGCTTTCCATCAATTTTTCCGCGGTGCTGATCAACTTCATCGCGCCCTTTATCGGTGTGGAAAAACCGCTGACCATTATCCAGATTTTATGGATCAACCTGGTGATGGATACGCTGGCGGCCCTGGCTTTCGGCGGCGAGCCGGCACTGGAAAAATATATGCAGGAACGGCCCAAGGAACGGGGCGGCCCCATCGTTTCCAAAGGCATGATGTCAACAATTGTACTGGGCGGCTTATGGATGACGCTGGTAGCGGTTGCGTTTTATAAAAGCGCGTGGGTGGATTCCCTCTTCCGTGACGCGCCGGACCATATTTACACCTACACCGGCTTTTTCTGCGCCTACATTTTCATGGCGGTAGCCAACGGGTTTAACGTCAGGGTAGAAGGACTGGACCTGTTTGACCATATTCTGGATAATAAAGGGTTTATCCAGGTCATGGGAGGCATCGTTCTCATCCAGTATCTTCTGACGCTGTTTGGCGGAAGCGTACTTCGCACGGCCCCGTTGCACGGACAGGAGTGGGGCGTCGTCATTATTTGCGCTTTGTCCATCATTATAGTTGACTTGCTGCGTAAAGTGTTCCGGCAGCATCTCCTTAAATAAGAACTCAGGTGACGTTAAAAGCAATCACAAATGGGGAAGGAATTAGTTTCATGATTGTTGAAAACGAACTGTATGAATATGTTGTGATCCTTATCATATTCCTGTGCGGCTCTGCCTTTTATTCCGCGTCGGAAACGGCGCTCAGTACCGTGAGCAAGATTCGTATGAAGCATCTGGCCCGGAACGGGGACAAGGATGCCGCAGGGATATTGAAACTGCTGGATCATTTTGACGAAGTTCTTTCCACCATTTTGGTGGGCAATAATATTGTCAATATAGGTACGGCCTCCATTGCTACCCTTTTGTGTATTAAACTGATCGGGGATGAGGGCAGCGTCTCCATCGCTACTGCTATTACAACCGTAGTTGTACTTGTTGTGGGAGAAATTTCGCCCAAAAGCCTGGCGAAAGAATATTCCGAACCGTTTTTGCTGTCCGTACATAAGCTCCTGTGGTGGAATACCTGGCTGTTTGCTCCCCTCAATTTTGTTTTTAAACAACTGAAAGGTTTTCTCAGCCATAAGATTTCCGGGAAAGGGGAAGCCAAACCAACGATTACGGAAGCTGAACTGAAAGTTATGGTTGACGAAGTGGAAAATGAAGGAACCATCAGTGAGGAAGAAAGCGATCTGATCAAGTCAGCTATCGAGTTTAATGACATACGGGTGAAAGAAATCCTGACGCCCCGGGTCGATATGGTAGCCTGCAGTATGACCAACAGCAATGCGGAAATCTACCGTTTGTTTACCACAAACCATTTCACCCGGATTCCCGTTTACGATGCGGAAGAAAACAATATTATCGGATTGCTCCATGCCAAAGATTTTTACAATTCCTATTTAAAAGACCCGAAGTTTAACATTAAAACGATTTTAAAAAATATAGCGTATGTCCATCGCTCCACGAAAATTTCTCTGCTGCTGAAAAATCTCCAGCACAATAAACTGCAGATGGCTGCGGTCATTGACAGTTACGGAAGCGTTGCCGGCATCATTACGATTGAGGACATACTGGAAGAACTGGTTGGGGAAATCTGGGACGAACACGATGAAGCCGTGTCCGTGTTCCATAAACTGGGAGACAACAGGTACCTGGTCTCCTGCGACAGCAATTCCCGGAATGCCAGCCTGCGCGACCTGTTCGAATACATCCAGCTGGACTTTGACCTTTACAATCTGGAAAACCAGTCTATCAGCGGCTGGGTCGTGGAATCCCTGGGGGAAGTGCCCCAAAAGGGAGATACGTTTACCTACCGGGATTTAAAAGTTGAGGTTACGAAAGTCGACCAGCACAGACTGAAAAAAATAATCGTTACCCATGTAACAGGGAACGGAAAGGAAACTCCTGAGGGAAAATAATCGGGAGATTAGTTTTTTCATAATAGGCTGCAACAGAAATTGACTTATTTTTTACAAATTGATATAATTTCTGTTACATACATGGGAGATTTTTCCCGTTTAAGAAGAAGAGAGGATTAGGAAATGAAAGCACCTGCCAAGAAGTACATCCCGTTTGCACAGATTCCGCTGGAACACCGGGACTGGCCCGATCATGTAATTGACAAAGCGCCCGTATGGTGCAGCGTAGACCTGCGGGACGGCAACCAGGCGTTGGTAACGCCCATGCAGCTGGATGAAAAGCTGCGCATGTTCCAAATGCTGATCGATATCGGTTTTAAGGAAATTGAAATCGGTTTCCCGTCTGCTTCCGAAACAGAGTATGAGATTATCCGTACCCTGATCGAACAGAACCTGGTGCCGGATGACGTGACGCTGCAGGTGCTGGTGCAGGCCCGTCCGGAACTGATCCGGAAGACGTTTGAGGCAGTGAAGGGCGCTAAAAATGTGATAATCCATTTTTATAATTCTACGTCCACCCTGCAGCGCAAGATCGTGTTCCAGAAAGATATGGACGGAATCGTTGAGATTGCGGTGGAAGGCGCGAAACTGATCCGCAAACTGACGGAAGAAGAAATTGCCCGCAGCGGCATGAACATCCGTTATGAATATTCACCGGAAAGCTATACCGGTACGGAACAGGATTTTGCCGTCCGTATCTGTCACGAAGTGATGGAAGCGCTGGGAGCGACAAAAGAAAATCCGGTTATCATTAACCTGCCTGCCACGGTGGAAATGTGTACGCCCAACACCTATGCAGACCAGATTGAATATTTTATCAAGCATCTGCCCAACCGGGAAGCAGCGATTATCAGCCTGCATCCCCATAACGACCGGGGCACCGGCGTAGCCTGTGCGGAACTGGGCCTCCTGGCCGGTGCGGAACGCATTGAAGGCTGTCTCTTCGGCAACGGGGAACGGACCGGTAACCTGGATATTGTAACGGTGGCGTTGAATATGTACACCCAGGGCGTAGACCCCGGACTGGATTTCCATGACATCCAGGCGGTGGGCAAAGTCTGCGAAGAGTGTACGAAGATGTCAATCCCGCCCCGGCAGCCTTATGCGGGCCAGCTGGCGTTCACTGCCTTTTCCGGTTCCCATCAGGATGCCATCAAAAAAGGCTTTGATTACATGAAACAAACCGGCACGGAGTATTGGGAAGTTCCCTATCTTCCCATCAATCCGGCGGATATCAACCGGCAGTACGAACCCATCATCCGGATCAACAGCCAGTCCGGTAAAGGCGGCGCAGCCTTTGTGCTGGAAAAGGCGAAGGGCTATCGTATGCCCAAGGCCATGCAGCCGGAATTCGGCGACATCGTCAAAGCCGCGGCGGATGCGTACGGTGATGAACTGAACGAATTGCAGATCGTGGAACTCTTCCAGAAAGAATTTATTGATCTGAAGGGGAAATACGAAATCATCGAGCGCCATTTTATTTATGAGAAGCACAAAGAACAGGATAACGACAACCCGACGATTTTTACCGGCGTAATTGCCGTGGACGGCAAACCGGAGGATGTGATGGGCCGGGGAAACGGTCCTATCGATGCGTTCTTTAATGCGCTTTCCAAAGTGGGCATTACCGGCTATAAGTTTATTAACTACGACGAACATGCAATCAGCGTCGGTTCTAATGCCAAGGCTATCTGCTATATTGAACTTCAAAAACCGGATGGAAATCACATTTTCGGTGTAGGCATTCACAGCGGTATCGTTGTGGCGTCCCTGCTGGGAATCCTGTGCGCTATCAACCGGGCGGAAAAGCAGAAAGCATAAGGATTTCCTATTGCGTATATTATTTCAGGTTTTTCAGGAAAGGCTGCGGTACATTCCGCAGTCTTTTTTATATGAGCGTTTTGCAAGGATCATTGCATGGCGTACGATTAATAACAAATGGTTTTTGTCATAAACGTTCCGGGTTCCTGTTTCTGTAAAAAACATTTTGAATTTAAGGAAACGCTGATTAATTCGTCTGTACGCTGACCGGTGCTTTTTGTAACTGACTGCATCAATGTCCCTCAACGCAGCTACGGCTGCGCCTTCGGGCCATTTCCTTGTCAGTCGCAAAAAGTCCTCGGTCATCGCACAAACTCATTTAATCAGCGTCTCCTTAATCAGGAATTATTCTCAGTG
>JAFSPK010000094.1:0-48200 GCA_017443005.1 Acidaminococcaceae bacterium | reverse complement strand
TCAGGATTGGCTCCTTGCCTTCCATATTGACTTTCATAGTACAATGGATGTCGCTAACTTCTTCTTTCGGCTTTTTAGGATTACTGGAATAATCTTCCTTGTACTTTCTGTGTCCTGTCCACACCTTTTGCTTTGCATCATAGGTAAGGGGTACATTGGGAGCCGATCCCATATAATCCCCATTCGCATGACATAAGTTCAGGCCCCACCGGCCATCCTTTTCCTTGGTAAGCCGGACTCCTACGCGATTATTATATGTCCAGGTTTTCTTTCCCTGCGTCCTTATCAACTTGCCATTATAAATACCTTCTTTAAGATCCTCCTTTTCCAGCGTGGCCTTCAGCACGACGTTTTGTTTTGCAGGCCGGGCAGAGGTTACCAGAACCAGAAATTTATAACCTTTGTCTATCTGGCCCTTAAAATCTTTAATAATGGTATCATTGCTGGATATTACTTCATCCTTTCCTTTAAATTTGATCACCTGTATCCGACAATCTCCTTCAGTCTCAAGTTTCAGTTGGCACTTGTCCGGGAAATTTTCCGTCAGGTCGATTTTCTTCATATCGAAAACGTAACTTGACACCAACGCGACTACATGCCCCCCGTACCCCCCTAACTCAAAAGACGGGGCGGTAAATTCAACGGGAAATGCATCTTCTTCACCATTGGCAATTTTTTCTTTAGTCTTATCATCCATTTGCAATCTGATTGCGCTTAAATAAGTATCTTCTTTACTAGGTTTTTGGCAAGATGTGTAGTACCCTCCAGCTTGCGAAGGACCTAATTTTCTAACCACTTCCATATAAAAATTTGCGGAAAAATCGGCAAGCGACGGCGCTATCTGCTTCATATAAGATTTCAGCTTGTTACAATCTGCACTCCAGTTTTCGTAGCAAGCCTTAATCCAGTCGTCGCCGCCCAGCTTGCTGCTTATATAATCAATCAGCAAACCCCGGCCATAGCCATCGTGACCGCTGATTATAGGATCGTCGCTTTCTTCAGGAATTGGCCCATCCCAAAGACGGTAGAAATTTTTCAGTCCATTATGACTGATTTCATTTGGTTTAACTATCCTTTCAAAATGCGTTGCCGTTGCTTCATCAAACCAGTTGCTTTTTTTGGAATTACTAGCATAAACCATGTAACCCAGCAAGCTCTGTTGCACCGCATGAAAGAATTCGTGGTAGATAGTAGTCCTCGTATTGGTTCTATGCGCACCCTCATAGTGCTGTTTATAACTTTTATCAAACACACTGGATTCATTTATCTGTATATTGCCGGATAATGGATCCCAGCCTCCTTCATCACCTTCCTCACCGTCTTTATCTAAACGGGTAATATAAACGTCAATCGGCGTGTATGTGTCCACATGCTTGGCATAGCCATGCGTCTTATAGTAATTATAGGCCTCTTCCAAGTCGCTTAACAAATTTTGGGCTTCACCGCCTCCCATAAATACGTTTGTCAAATAAGCGTTTCTGGTAGCGTTATCTAGATTATAGTCGTACCACAGACGGAAATGACCTTTAGAATATTGATAACTTTCGCCATACAATACCTCAGGAATCTTACCGATTTGTTTCCAAAAGAATCCGATATTTTCCGTAAACTCGCCCAAATCCGGCTTTTGTTCCGCTGGTTTTACAGATGTTTTATTTCTAATCGTGCTTTGCGCCAAAGCGGCCGGTTCAATAACAGCCACGGCCTTGCCATCCTTTATCTCAACGTCAAAGTATCTGTAACGCCGCGTTGTTTTTCCGTCCGCCAGAACATAATCCCCTCCCACGCCGAGTTTGATATACAAGCCGTCGTTGTTCCCCGGCTTATACTCCTTCGGTACCGGTACAGCCACGGTGACCTTGCCCTGGCAGCTTTTGTCAATCTTCATGACATACAGGTCGCCTATCAGCCCCTTCTGTATTTCTTCTTCCTTGTCTTTTACGGTGGTCAGGGTAGCTGCGCCATCCTTAAGGTTCGTCTGTTTAAAATCCAACGTAATATCCTTTAACGCCAGCACTCCGTTTTCCAGTTTGGCCGTGGGACGGAACAGATCCAGCAAATAGCCGGGCTTCCAGAAGCCGGTAATGCCAATGACCAACAAAACCACGGCCGCAGCGGCTGCCATCAGCATTTTGTTCCGGTTAGATTTTTGCGGCGGTTGTTGTGTCCACCCCTGCTGTTGAATCGGTGGCTGAGGTTGACCCTGCGGCGGATACTGCGCCTGTTGCTGCGAATACTCCCAATCCTGCGCTTGTGGCTGCGACCAATCTTGTTGTTGGGAATATTCTTTACCTTGCGGTTGTTGAGCCCAACCCTGCTGTTGCTCTTGTATCGGTTCCCAGCCCTGTGGCTGAAATGATTGTACATTTCCTGTTGCTGCCGCCTCCGGCACAGCAGGGGCATACTCCGCTCCCTGCTGCAACACCTGTCCGCAATTACCGCAGAATGCCGCATCGGGAGGCAGAGGTTCCCCGCATTCGGGACATACGAACGGCGCCGGAGCCGTGGTTGCGTTCAGGTCTGCGCCGCACTCTTTGCAAAAGGCAGCACCTTCCTTCACCGCCGCACCGCATTCCGGGCAAAACGATTGCATCGGCATTACTTCACCGCCCAGTCGGGCGCCGCACTCCGCGCAAAATTCCGCTCCGGGCTGGTTGGGGCTGCCGCAGTTGGCACAGACCGGTCCCGCTTGCTGACGCGTTACCGGCGCGCCGCAGTTACCGCAAAACTCCGAGCCTGCTAAAATTTCCTGTCCACATTCCGGGCAATGCATACAAACCTCCTGTCGGCATGGCAGCCGATGACAATCGCTTACCTGTCTCAATATATGCAAAGACGGTTATCTCTGCGGCGCTTTGCCACAAAGTATAACCGTCTTTTTTCGTTTAATCTACACCTTCATAAATGGTTGGAGCCTCATGCACGGATGTATCGTATACGGTATTGTCATACGTAGTCGGAACATCATGGTACACGGGAACGTTAAGGTCCTGATACCCAAACCAGTTGCGTCCGGCATCCCAGAACAGGCGGTACCGGGTAGGTTCCGCCGCACGCTTCACATCGTCAAAACGCAGCTCTAAATCACCGTCCGGGCGCACCAGCATACTGGGCAGCGGCAACGGACTCCAGTAATTTATGCTGTCTACATACATTTCCAGTTTTTTGGCAAAGGTATCATATCCATACAGCACCAGGCGCCCATGGGCGTCCATGGCAAAGTACACGCGGCCGGTCTTGTTGTCGCGGAATACTTTGAAGGCATACCCGAACGTGTTCTTGGGACTGTAGCCGTCCGCTACCCGCGTGTACTCTTTAGTACCCGGATCGCGCCACCAGATGATAAGGTGGTAGCGTTTATTTTCCTTGGAATTTGCCAGGTTACGGAAACGGATTTTTACATCACCCATCTTGGTACGGTATTCTTTTTCCCATTTTTGATTGGATTTCAGTTCCAACACGCCTGTGTCTGCCACCTGTACAAAATTTCCGACTGCCTCTGCCGTTACCGTGCCCAGCAGCGCGCTTACGGCTACCAACAACGTCAACACCAAACCGAAAAGATGTTTTCTCATATCTGTGCCTCCTTGTATTCTTTCAAGGCGTTTTCATCCATTGCCGTGAAAGGGAAACTCCTGCGACTGTTACGGAAAAATGATTTTATTTTTTCTGTGCCGACGGCTGCGTGTCCTGTTCGGCCTGGCGGATATCTTCCTTCATATCCTTTGCCAGGTTCAGGCTCTGGAACGGTTTGTCGTCCGGAATCAACATGTTAAATTTGTCGGTCTTGTCAATCAGCACCTTGCCGCTTTGGAAGGTAAGCTCCAGCACATGGCCGCCGTGCTTTTTGTCATCGGAAATAAAATGGAAATGCCAGCCGGTTGAGTTCAGCCCGCCCATGTAATTGGGGCAAAACAGGCCTACCACGGTGCCGGTGATGTTTTTATGGGTAAATTCCGTCTGCTTTTCTTTCAACGCGCCTACCAGCGTGGGATACGGTTCCTGACTTCCGTATTCGCTACGGAACAGGATGCTGGAGAAGGTGGTGTGCATCTTGATCATGTAGAAGCTGTTTGCCCCTTTTTCGTTGACGATTTTGTTCAGCCGTTCTTCCAGCGCCGCTTTGTTTGCAATATCCGTCAGCGGCAGGGTGATGTCCTTGTCAAAGAATGTCACGTTGGAGAAAGGTACGGTGTCTTTATCGTCGGCAACCACCACTTCACCGCTGCCCAGGGCCTGATAGACGGTGCCGTCCAGTACGATCATCTCGCCGTTCAGTCCTTTGAAGGTTCCGATGCCGGTGTCGCCCACCGAGCGCAGCTGCTTCACGGTAACGGTGCCGCCGAAATATCCCTGTGCCAGCGACTGCAGCAACGCAACCTGCTGGATCGTTTCCCTGTCAGCAGTTGCCGCGTAAGCGGAACTGCATGCTACTAAGCCTGCCAGCAATGCGGCAGCGCATTTCTTTTTCAAATTCATAAACGTCTCCCCCTTTTATCTTATCAGCCGTTCGGCCTTCTTTTGAAATTATTTTACTGTATCAGTCAGTTATTATACTAATTATATAATAAACAAAGATATGTAGCAAGAATCACAACAAAAACATATGAATCCCGATTTTAATACGCTCCCATAAATCGCAATCTTAAATCGCTTCCATAAACCGCAATAAGCACTTTACCTCTGTCAGCTTGTCTTCAATCGGCTCACACCGAAACTCTTTATCGGAAATGACGAGCGCTTTGGGGAAGCGGTTCCAGTCGATGGCGCCGACGCCTTTGATTTCGTTATTGTAAAACCGCATCGCGTCTCCGCGCAAAAATTTAATTAAAAATTTCCGGAGCATCTCAGATATATCCGAATTCAGTACGTTGCCGTACAGCTGCGCGCCTTCCCGGTTTCCCAAAAACGCCGCCGCTACGTCCACCGTGCCCGAGCCCAGGTTTTCGATCAGCGGTTTTACGTTCCAATACAGCAGATACACTTTTTTTCCGCTTTCCGCCAGTTTTCTGGCGGTAAGATAACCGCTCAACGCGCTGCATTGCTCCACCACTTTCGCTTTGGCTTCAATCTCGGGCATCGTTTCCTCCAGTTCACGGATATAGTCCCGTACAGCCTGCGCATCGGTCGCGTTGACCGTGTCAAGGAATTGCAGCGCGATGTCCAGCTCGTTGGTTATGAAATCTTCATATGTCTGCTTTCCGACAACGGATTTGTAAACCTGCCGTTCATTGCGGGCCACGCCGATCAGGAATTCCACGCGATCAGCCGCGCCGTTCCGATAGGCCTCAAACGCATCCGGGGGAATCAGTCTGCCGTCCCGGGTCGGCCCGGCCGGATACAGGTCATGCAAAATCTTTTGCGATACTTCCTTCAACCGGTCCGTGGAAAGCTGCATAAGCTCTTCCATGGTCGTCGCAGATGTCTCCTGCAACAGTTTCTTCGCCAGATTCCGGGACACGTCCGGCGTTTCATAGGCAGCCTGGGGATTGCCCTGGAACACAAACGCTTTCCGGAAGAGGCCTTTCGCCTGTTCACAGGCCGCCAGCAGACAGATGGAGATGGCGCCGGACGCAAAGCCCATCACGGTGATCCGGTCGGGGTCGCCGCCGAAGGCCGCTATGTTTTCTTTGATCCATTTCAAGGCCGCAATCTGATCCAGCAGGCCAAGGTTTAAGGCGTCGGGATACGCGTCCCCGCCGGGCACCTGGGAAAAATCAATGAAGCCGAAGAGACCCAAACGGTAATTAAAGCTGACGCCTACAATGTCCGGGCAGGAACGGATCAATTCGACGCCGTCCAGCAGCGGATCGGCCGATCCGCCGTAGGCAAAGTCGCCGTGATGGAACAATACGAGGACCGGCTTTTTGTGATCCGTTTTTTTAGCGCCTGTACAGATATTCAGCGTCAGGCAGTCTTCGCTTTGCCTGTGATGCTTTAAAATCGAGCCTTCGTGTTCCACCTGTATGGCAGAGGCCCCCAGGTATTTCGCCTCGAATACGGTCTCCGATTCCGGCAGCGGTTCGGGTGCTTTCCACCTGCGTTCCCCCACGGGAGGCTTTGCATAGGGAATTCCCGAATAGTATATGATATTTTTTTCTTTGACGCCCACATAGATGCCGGTTTTTGTTTTCACCGCCAGGTCGGTGTCATAGGCGCCGGTGATCGGCTGGTTCTGCCGGTTCACTTCGTCCAGGTCGATTTTTTTCAGCGCGTCGTCAAATACAAAGCCGTGGCTTCCGTCCCCGTACTGTTCGCGGATTTTCCGGATACGGTACCAGCGGACGACCATCTGGAACGCAAACATCAAAACCGGCAGACCGATAATATACAAGTACTGTTCCAGCAAATAATCTGACGCGGATAATCCCATCCATGACATGACGGCATACTCGGCCGCCAGAAAGAGAAGGACGAACGCGCCAAAAACCGTGTACCGGTAGGCCGTATTACTCTGTACGGTTTTGCTGAAGAGAATCCGGGTCGCTGCCTCCTGCAGCACATATCCGACCACCCAGCAGACTAGCCCGCTCTCCCAGTTCGACCAGCCCATCGCCTTCGGGACTGCGAAGCCTAAGCCATATCCGATGGCCATGATAAAACCGATCATTAAATCATCAATGGTGAATAGTTTTTTCATGTTGCACCTGAATTTCTATTTCTTTGTTTGCCTGACCTGTCAAAACATATACTGTCTGGTCAGGAAATATATCCTGGTCCCAATCCAGGATTCTTCACACGCCTGCCGTTATCGGCCCGCCTTATACGCTGCGATGCGTTTGGCCACGTTGTCCCTGATGTTGTTGTAGTAGTATATGTAATCGCAGTCGTGACGGCCGTCCGGTCCGAAGAAGGAAGCCGCGACCTCGGCTTCCCCTTCGGGCAGCGGGACGACTTTGGCGTTTGTCACGACCACGCCGCGGGCAAGATTCAGCTGCGCGTCCGCGCCCAGATCGCCAATGTCCGCCTCGCCGGTTTCTTCATTCAGCAGGAGGGAGCCCAGGTTTGCACTGGCGGGGGCGTATGTTTCGTCCAGCTTCCAGTTCAGCGGGTTGATGGAAATCGCATTCGGCAGCACCACCACGTTCACGGCGTTATCCTTCACGTTTTTGGGACCCTCGGTGTTCCAGCTGACGATAACGCCCGTATCCGTTTCGCCGGTGGCGAACTTCAGGTGCGGGTTGGCCGCAAGGTACTCCTTGGTGACAGAGTAGCCTATGGGGTAGGCCGCGACCATGCGCTTGCAATACTCGGGATGGTCTTTGAAATATTTACTCAGCAGGAGCAGGACCATGGACGAGCCCTGGCTGTGGCCCGCGATAATAAACGGACGCCCCCCGTTGCAGTTCTCGAAGTAGTAGTCCAGGGCGGCGGTTATATCGTCGTAGGGCATACCGGAAAGCGCCGCGTTAACGTCCCCGGTCTTCTTATGGATTTCCCCCGCGTACCGCAAGCCGGCCTGGCGATAGTACGGCACAAACACGTTGGTAGCATCCGCGAAGGCGGACGCATGCATCATGTACTCGCCTGCCACGCCCTGCAACATCTCCTCATTGTCCAGCGTCGCGTAATCGGGGGATCCCTCTTCGAAGCTCCCCATGATGTACTCCGTGGCGTAAATGTAGATCGTGTCGACCTCCCTGGCAGCATCCGGAATCTGATACCAGCTGGTCTTCCGGGAGTAGTCGGTCATACCATAGCCTTTTCCTGATGACATCGTCTGATTTTTCATTTTTTCTACATCCTTTCGCTGTTAATGATTAACTGGTTTGTTACCGAATCACGCTTCCGCTTTGTAAACTTCCCCGCTGTCCGCGATGACAGCGAGGATAGCATCCTTCCCTCCTCCAGTAATATTTATCCCCGTTTCATACTGATTCTGTTTTATTCTATTATACCAAAACAGCCGTGGAACTTCCACGGCTGTTGAGAATTTTACGAATATAAGTGAATAAATGACAATATGTAAAAGGTATTTCCGGTCGTCCCCGGCCTGTCCGCAATGATTACTCAATGGCTGTCCGGTTCCTGACAGTTTTGCCAGCCCTTGCCTCCGGCTACCAGCTTCAGCTGCTCGTCCTCCAGTTCGAAATCCTCAAGTTCCGCCATGTAGGTCTCGGCTTCTTCTTTTGTGATTTCGTAACCGCCGGTCTTTGCCAAAGCGATCAGCTCATCGGCATCCTTGCACTGCATCGCCTGCATCATCATTTCTTCTGTGATCTCGTTTTTATGGATTGGCATAATGACGGGTTCTTCCTTACGCCGGATCAGTTCCGCGGTGGGAAACTCTTTGCGCCGGTACGCCTTGCGGCAGTAATTTTCCACCGCATTATGGGTGATCCGGCTGATCCATGTTCCAACGCTGCCTCGTTTCGGATCATAACTCTGTACATTTTGCAGCAAAACAAGGAATACCTCCGCCGTTGCGTCTTCCGCTTCTTCCCGATGCAGAAGACGGCCGAATGCGTAGTTGAACACGCGGCGGTAATATTCCTGGTAAATTTCATCAAACGACAAATCGTTTTCTTTCTTTGTATTAACGACTCGAATCATAATCATCCACCCGTAAGCAGGCAAACAACTAATTTTTATTAAAAAAACTATTATATTAATTATTCTATCACATAGAAGCCGTAACAACAATAAGGTGACGAATCGTCACGTTTCCATAAATCAAATTTTTTCGTTGTCGTCACCTGAAATAACTGTACGGATGGATGGTGTGGTCTTCCTTCGGGTTGAAGCCTGTCAGCTTCGGATCCAGCAGCGCGCTGGCCCGCAGCACGGCGTTGTGCCCGAAACGGTACCGCAGCATGTCGATGGTTTTTTCAATCTGTTCCTGCACCAGCAGCTGTTCTGCCGTATCATCGAACAGGGAAAGCTGCATGTGCCGGTTGGCGGTCACCAGGTAAATGGCGGAGAGGCTGAGGCTGCGCAGCGGTTTCTGCCAACGGTAATGCTGCCGGAACAGTTCCATGGCCGTTTCCAGGATCGGTCCGGAGGTGCAGCAGGGATATTCCATTTTCTTTTGCCGTGACAGGGTGAACAGCGCATTGTCCCGCAAAAAGATCTGCACGCCCTGGCATTTTACGCAGCAGTCCCTCAGCCGCGCCGCCACGGATTCCGCCAGCACGGTAAACACCAGCCGCACGTCCTGCTCCGTCTGCAGATCCCGGGGACAGGTGGTGCCGTTGCCGATGCTTTTGATCTGCTCGCTTTCGCTGATCTTCCGCACCGGAGAGGTGTCCATGCCATTGGCGAACAGCCAGAGGATCTCGCCCCACTTCCCTAACCTGCGCCGTAAAACGGCAACGTCCGTCCGCGCCAGGTCCCCAATGGTGTTCACGGCGATCAGTTCCAGCTTGCGGGCAGTGGATCGGCCCACGTACAGCAAATCGCCCACCGGCAGCGGCCACACGATTTCCCGGAACCGTTCGTACGGGATGACCGTGGTGGCGTCCGGCTTTTTCAAGTCGCTGCCCAGTTTGGCAAATATTTTATTGAAGGAAACGCCTACGCTGACCGTCACGCCCAGTTCTTCCTTCACCCGCCGGCGGATCGTGTTGGCCACGCTCACCGGATCGCTGTGCAGATACGGCAGCGACTGCGTCAGGTCGATCCAGTTTTCGTCCAGCCCGAAGGCCTCCACCTGGTCGGAGTATTCGTAATAAATTTCCCGGGCCATGCGGGAAAAGTGCAGATATTTTTTATAGTCCGGCGGCACCAGCACCAGCCCCGGCGCTTTTAGCTTCGCTTCCCAGATGGCTTCGCCGGTGGTCACGCCCAGCTTTTTGGCGATCATGTTCTTGGCCAGTATGATGCCGTGCCGGTTCAGCGGGTCTCCCGCCACCGCCACCGGATGATTGCGGATTTCCGGACGGTACAGGCACTCCACGGAGGCGTAAAAATTATTCATATCCACGTGCAGGATTGAACGCATATGAAACACGCTTTCAGAGATTACAATATGAATTTCAAAAATTTGTTCACGCAATATAATTCCGATTTTAATTTATTTCTTTTACAAAATTTATTTTTGCTTTACATAACTTAAAACTTTTGTTCGCTATATATTGTATCACAGTTTTTATAAAATGAAAAGTAAATACGTACCATGACCGGAACAAAAGTAAGGAAACACTGATTAAATTTTTACGCTGATTTTTATCCAACCTTTTTCCGCTGTGCAAAACGAAAACAAAAAAAACAACCGTGGAAAATCAATTCCACGGCTGTGAGCTCATGTAAGAAATCTTGCGAGTGTTTTTGGTTCATCCTTCCTCGATGGTTACGCCAAGAATGATTTTTTCTCCGTCGCTTTCCCGGATCAGTTTGGCTTTCAGACCTGCCGGTACGATCTTTCCCCCCAGCAGCAACCGGTACTTATGGATGAATATCCCGTGTTCCCGTATCTCCCGCAGCATATTTTCTTTCGTGAAAATACGCAGATGTCTCTCGATATCATCCGGGGCAATGGCTTTCGGAGCATCGCGCACAACATCGCCGAAGAAATCGTCCCCCTGCTCTGCCAGACCGAAACGCTCATACTCCTTTGACGGATTATACTGGATATAATGACCGGTTACAGGATCGATCGTATACAGGACGATATAGTGCGGAGACAGGGCGGCAATCCTTCCTAACGCGATTCGTTCCTGTCGCAGCTTTTTATCTTCTTCCAGCCGCTTCATGTGCGCGTCAATAATACTGACGCCCAGAATCAGCCGGTTCCCGCCCCGCAGCCGGGTAATCTTCATATTCACATACATCGGCGTTCCGGTATCGATTAAGCGGTAGGTCGTCGTGAACACGCCCTGTCTGTCCAGATCACGGAGAACGTTCTCTTTGGTAAACAGTGCCAGAAACGGCGCTCTGTCTTCCTCATAGATGCGGGTCATGGTATCGCGCTTTGCCGAGGCAAAGAAATCTTTCCCGCGCCGCACGATCGACAGCTCTTCCACGCCGATCCGGGAAGAATATTCCGTATACTCGTTGGAATCCAGATCGATTACAAAAAGATTGTAATAGTCGGCGGCAAGGGATTGCGCGATATCCGCATAGGTCGTATTCTCATCCGGTTCCGAGACGGAGAGTACAGCCATAGCAACAGCCGTCGCTCCCGTGACCGGATTCACGTGAAGCCGGCGCGCAAAGAAGTGGAACACGAATCCGTCCGACGCCTTTCCGTCAAAAAATATACTGTTTCCGCTCTTGCAACACCGCTTAACTTCGGAAAGATAATTTGACCATTTTGCGCCTTCCGGATTCTTGAGGTCAAACGGATCATTTGAAATATCATAATTGAAAAACCGTTTGGTAAAAAGCTGGTAAGAACGGTTGCTGCGTAAATATCTGGCTTTGTCACCGTTAATTTCCAAAACTGCAATCGGGACCGTGTTGAAAGAACGCTGGAGGGCATTATCGTCCCCGCTGGCAATCACCCCAAGGTCGAACAGGTTCACCCGCCCGATGCTTTCATAATAATCGGACTCCTTCGGATTTTCATTTGCAATCAGGGCGTTCTTTTGATCCATCTCCAGAAACGTTTGTAAAGAGATGGGTTTACTGTAGTAATAACCCTGGAGTTTTGAACAGCCGATTTCCTGCAGGAAGCGAACCTGGGATGCGGTTTCCACGCCTTCACAGACAGTATCTACCCCCAGGGATGTCGCCATCCTCATCAATTCGGTCAGGATGACTTTTGCATTGCCGCCCTCATCATATTTTTTCATGAAACTCATATCAAACTTGATGAGGTCGAACTGGATGCTCTGTAATACGTCCATGGAAGAATAGCCGCTGCCAAAGTCATCCATCCACACCGGAAAACCGAGTTTCCGGAATCTCTCTACCTGTTCTTTCATAAATACCAGGTCGTTACCGAGAACGCTCTCTGTGATTTCAATGGTAATCTTATTGCGGTCGACTCCGGAAGCATCTACCCGCTTGCGGATTTCCTCCACTATGTCGCAGGCATCGAAATCAGAACGGGACAGGTTGATCGAATGGGGAATTACGTTAAAGCCTGCGTCTATTTGTAATTTAATAATTTCCAAAACCCGGTCCAACATGTACAGATCCAGCTTGTAAATCAGTCCTGCATCCTCCAGCACCGGAATAAACGAGGCCGGGGACAGGACGCCTTTTTCCGGATCAACCCACCTGGCCAGCGCTTCCACGTCGCAGACCTTTTCATTGACGGCACGGATGATGGGCTGCAGATAAGCTTTAATCCATTTTTCCTGCATGGCCCTGTCCAGATTATCCAGAATATACTGCCGGATCGCATCCTTTTCCTGCAACTTCTCTGTGAAGTATTCATAAACCGACACATAACTGTTGCGGTTCACGTTGCATGCCATCTTGGCCCGGTCGCAGGCGACGCCGATTTCCAGTTGGGGATTGTCATCCACGTAAATCCCGGCCCGCACCGGCAGCGAATTTTCGCCGTTCAGGGAATGACAGTCTTCAAACAACTTCTCCAGTTTTGCTTCCAGACCGTCCGCGTCGGTATAAACCGCAAAATTATCCTGGGCAATGCGGCAACAGCTTTCTTTTCCGAAATACGTTACAAGAAGTTCGGCAAAGGCCTGGATCAGCTTATCGCCTTCCGCATATCCGTTCTTACGGTTAAACCCGGTCAAACCGCAGAAATCACAATAAATAAGAGCTTTCTTCCGGCTCCGGGCAGCGTCTGCCAGTTTAAAAAAGTTCGCCATGTTGGAAAGACCGGTAAGGCCATCATAGGATGCCTTATGGATCATGGTCTCTTCACGCAGCAATGCATTAAAGGAACGGGCCAGCCCATTATGGTCTACATTTTTCGCGGAATAAAAGCCTTCGCTTGTGAACCAGACGATAGTCAGATGGGTACCGTCTTCGGAAATGAGCCGTTCTCCCTGGAGATGCACAATCATATCGTCTTTACGCTTTTCTGTTTTAAGCCGGAACACGATATTTAAACTTCCGCCTTTGGAAATAAAACGGTTGACCTCGGCAAGGAGCCTGTCCTTATCATCCGGGTGCACATTCATATACATATCGTGGTTCAGCAGCGCAAGGGCTTCTTCTCTTGTATGGGCAAACAAGTCACAGAACCCTGCGGAAATAACAAGGGGCACAATCCGACCGGCCAGTCTCTGGAAAACGACAAAAGGAATTACGGAACGTTCCAGAACCTGCAGAGCACTTTTACTGTACTTATATCCAGCCATACGTTGCATCTTCCTTTGCTGTCTTACTTTATTAACAATTAGTTTATGGTTTATGATAACAAAACCGTAATAATCAGTCTATTATTTATGATAACAAACTGTAATAATCAGCTTATCAGTTTATTATAACAAAACTGACGGGGAAAAATCTACCATTATTTAGAAGAAAAATGTGAATTTGTCATTCCGTTTCTTTCGGCGACCAGGACGGCTGCAACTCATCAATTTGGAGAACCCCTTCTGCTTTTGCCGCAATCTGGTATTTATCCTCGTACACGATTTCGCCCGGCGTGTTCGTATACACAACATAATACGGATGGTTGTACCGTTCCAGCAGCCACATGGCAGGCCGGATCATTTTCAGCATCTCTTCGGCATTCTCCGTTTTGAACCAGCACACAACAGGTTCCTGCTTTTTACAGGGAGGCGGCCACGGTAGGTTTTCCGCAAACCAGCTGTCGATCTCCCGGAAAAGGTCTGCGTCCTCTCCGGTCATAACATCCTGCTGAATCATCTGCCAGCACATGCTGAAGATGCCTTTCGCGTGCATTGTATTCTTCGCTAAGGCCTTGCCCTGGATACGGACATATTTGAATTTCATTTTGTTCACCACGGTTTCAAATTAGTTGTCAAAAGCCTCCCGACTCTGTGTCAGGAGGCTTGATTCATTACGCTGTAATTTTATTTTTCTTTTTCCACGCCCACTTCTGTTTCTACACGGGCCAGAATAAAGCACAGGTCGGACAGACGGTTCACACAGATGAGCAGCTGCGGGTTTACCGGTTCTGTCTCATTCAGGCGCAGCAACTGGCGTTCCGCACGGCGTGTGGTAGTGCGGGCAATATCCAGCGCGCCGGCGCCGGGCGAATCCCCCGGAATAATAAAATGACTCAGGGGCTGCAACATCGCGTCAAATTTATCGATGGTGCTTTCAAACAGTTTTACATGCTCTTCCGTAATATACGGCTGAGGCAGATTCAGGCTGGCCACATCGGCCATCATGGACATCAGCAGCTTCTGCACATTAAAGATGGCTTCTTTTACGTCGTCCCGTTTTACCAGCGAACGGGCCAGGCCCAGCGCGGAAGTGATTTCATCCAGGTTCCCGTAAGATTCTACCCGTGTAGAACATTTGGAAACGCGTTCCCCGGTATAGAGCCCGGTGGTTCCCTTATCGCCTGTACGGGTATAGACTGCAGCTTTTTTCGACATACTTCATAACCTCCTTATAATTTGCTTGTACCGGTTATACGGTACGCGGACATGATTTCTGCCATTTCTCAAATGGAACCAAAATATCACATCCCCGCAGGTTTAATGAGAGTACGGGGTAAAAAAGCCCAGACAAAACTGTCTGAGCTTTTCAATCTTAATAAATCTCTTCCGGTTTGAAGAAGTTTTTGATTTCCCGTTCTGCAGCTTCCGGGCTGTCACTGCCGTGAATTACGTTTTCACCCTTATCCAGCGCAAAGTCGCCGCGGATAGAGCCGGGGGTGGATTCGATCGGATCGGTTACGCCCATCATGGTACGGATGGCTTTAATGGCGTTGGGGCCTTCCACAATCATGGCAACCAGCGGACCGCCGGTAATGAAAGCTTCCAGTTCCGGGAAGAACGGTTTGTCAACATGTTCCGCATAATGATATTTAGCCTGGTCTTTGGTCATAACCAGCATTTTCAGCGCGCAGATTTTCAGGCCGCGGCGTTCAAAGCGGGCAATGATCTCGCCGATTAAATGTTTGCGTACTCCGTCGGGTTTAACTAATACTAATGATTTCTGATCCATGTTTTTCTCTCCTTTAAAAATTTATACTTTGCAAATTTGTATCAATCCGGATATTCAGTCCGGTATGAATCATAACAAAATATCGTTAAATTAAATAACAACAACTGCCGCCAAACCGAAAGCCGAAAGACGTTATCTGCCGAACTTATTTTTCCAGTTTGCCCTGCCGTTTCATTTCTTCCGCCTGCCGGCGCAGCAGGGAAACACGTTCCTGGGTGGACGGATGGGTGCTGAACAGCTTCTGCATGTCCTTGGCGCTGAAGGGGCACATAATGAACATGTGGGCCGTAGCTTCCGTGGCATTCTGCATGGTACGGCGGGTGGAGTACTGGGAAATTTTTTCCAGAGCATCCGCCAGGTAGTTCGGGTTACCGCATAATTCGCCGCCGCCTTCGTCGGCTTTGTATTCCCGGCTGCGGGAAACCGCCATCTGGATCAGGGCGGCTGCAATCGGCGCCAGAATCAGTAACAGGATGGACGCGATGGGATTACTGTTATTCCGGTCGCGGCCGCCGCCAAACCATAAGGCAAAGCGGGAGACCGTCGTAATCACGCCGGCCAGACTGGCCGCCACGGTACTGATCAGAATATCCCGGTTCCTGACGTGGGTCAGTTCATGGCCCAGCACGCCTTCAATTTCTTTCGGGGAAAGGTAATTCATCAGCGCAGTGGTAACGGCAACAGCCGCATGCTCCGGATTACGTCCGGTAGCAAACGCATTGGGAACCTGGTCGTCGATGATATACACCTTGGGCATGGGCAGCTTGGCCCTTTCTGCCAGGCGTTTTACGATTCCGTACAGGGCCGGGGCGGAATGCTCGTCCACCTGATGGGCCTTGTACTGGGCCAACACCATTTTGTCGCTGTTCCAATACGTAAAAAAGTTCATGCCCAGGGAAAATATCAACATAATTACCATGCCTTGCTGGCCGCCAGCAAAATCGCCTACCATGACCAGAAGCAGAGTCATTAATGTCATTAATAACGCGGTCTTCATAGTTACAAACACACTCCTCACATCAATATACGCCGTGGCACCATCTCTGATACCAATGCTTTGTTTGATTCAGCTACGGCAAAAAGTATTTTTGATTTTATGGTAATACATAGCTAAATTATTATAACAGACTTTATCTTATTTTTCAATTTCTCCTTTTATCGCCTGCAGCATATCTTCACTGTTCTCCCGCACCTTGCGGATCAGGATGGGGTTTAACAGCCCGGCGATCATGGGAATACCAAACTCGAAATCCACCGCCAGGGAAACATTAACTCCGTCCTCCGTGTCAACGAGTTCCCAGGCGCCTTCCATCTTCTTTAAATCCCCTGCTGTCTGTTTATAGGTAATCCTAAACGTTTCAGGATAAAAATCGTCCCGCTCGGTCCAGACGATCTTCCGGCCGTCCACGTTGGATACCCAGTGGGAAATGTCATAATTCTCCCCTTTTTCCAGCACTTCCACGCTCACAAGGTTTTTCATGAATTTCGGATAAGAAGCCATATCCTGTATCACATCAAAAATTTTCTGTTTTTCGCCTTTAATCACAATCTCAGATTTTACAAACGGCATATAAACTCCTTTTCTAATCTGCCTGAACGGCTGTATGTTTTCCTGTACACACGCGTCAGAGAAAAAACTGCCAGAGAATCGCTTGATGAATCAGCGTTTCCTTACGTCCTTACAAATCATTAATCGCTTCCGCCACCTGCTTAATGCAGTTGCGCAATACTTCCAGCACATGGTCCACTACGGATTTCGGCATGGTCAGCGGCGGTTCGATGCGGATCACCTTGGGGTTGTTCAGCGTATACGCAACAATGATGTGCTGGTCGATCATCAGCGCCATCAGCATACCTCCGGCGCCTTCTTTTGTCAGATCCATACCGATCATCATGCCGCGGCCGCGGACTTCTTTAATAACCTGGGGAAATTCTTTCGCAATGGCTTCAATACCCTTTTTAAAATACGCGCCGGTCTCCGCGCTGCGTTGCAGCAGATTTTCTTCTTCAATCACCTGCAGGGTCGCCACCCCGGCGGCGCAGGCCATCTGCCCGCCTCCAAAGGTTGACGTGTGCAGGAACGGTGCTTCAATCAATCCTTTCCAGGCAGCTTCCGTTCCAATTACAGAACCAATGGGCATAATGCCGCCGCCCAGGGCTTTGGCCACCGCCATCAGATCCGGTTTCGCCCCGTCGTGTTCTACCCCGAACCAGGTTCCGGTGCGCCCGATTCCGGTCTGTACTTCATCCGCAATCAGCAGCGCGCCTTTTTTATGCGCAATCTCTTCCGCCTGTTTCATGTAGCCGTCAGCGGGAACATTGATGCCGCCTTCCCCCTGCACCGGTTCCAGGATCACGGCTGCCGTTTCTTCATCCACAGCTGCTTCCAGCGCAGTGACATCATTAAAGGGAACATGAGTAAACCCTTCCAGCAGCGGTTTGAACGGGTCGCGATACATATCCCGTCCGGTGGCGGTCAAAGAACCGAAGGTCTTGCCGTGGAATGCATTATGAGCCGCCACGAACTTTTTGCGGCCGGTCGCCAGACGCGCCACCTTCAGGCAGCCTTCCACTGCTTCCGTCCCACTGTTGCAGAAAAAATTGTACTGCAGGCCGCCCGGGGTGATTTCCGCCAGTTTTTCCGCCAGTTGGGCAGCAGGTTCATTGAACAGCACTTTGCCGCACATGGGCATGTTGTGCAGTTCCCGTTCCACCGCCTCCACAACTTTCGGATGTTTGTGGCCCACCGCAAACATGCCGAAACCGCCCAGGCAGTCAATGAATTCGGTACCTTCCGTATCGGTGATGATCCAGCCTTCCGCCCGGGCTTCCACGCTGGACAGTCCCATGAAACGGAACAGCCTTGTAGAAGACGGATTGATGTATTTTTCATATTTCTGCATTACTTCTTCAGGATTCATAAATTCCTCCAACCAGGGATCTCTCTGTTTCTATACATGTTGTTCAGTAAAAAAGCCTTCTATCTTTTACCTTCATCGGTCCGGCTTCTGTCGTCATTCCGGCTTCTGTCATCATTGGTCCGGCTTTTCTCATCATTTTGGCGTTCTTCTTTAGGAATGCGGGGAATATCCCTGTCCCGGTTGGTCAGGTTCCCGTGATGGAAAAAGAATATGGTATCCGTTGTAAAGTTTCTCTCGTTATCTTTGCCTGACTTCACCGCAATTCCCACATCCAGCCGCCAGGCTTCCATCCCATGCCATTTGGATTTTTCTTCGCGGATAGTCTTTACATCGGTAGTTCGCAGATGTTCCTGTACCCAGCGGGATGCTCCTTCCAGCTCGGTCGTCACCGGCACGCCTACGGCGACTTCCCGGTCGGTCCAGACCACATCGGCTCCCGACACTTCCAACAGATCCTTGTGCTGTCTGCGCCCAGTGTCCCGCAGCTGCCAGTTTTCCCGTTTCATAAGCAATACGTCGTCCACAGTCCGGTGGACCATCTTCGATTCTTCCATCAAATCAAAAGATTTAACTGTCGTATCCGATAAATCCTTTGGTTTTTCCTGTTTAAGGGAAGCATAATACACGCCGGCAGCTCCGGCCAGTATAAGCAATATGATAACAATTACAATAAAAATTCCCACGCCGATTCTGTTGCTTTCCTGGGAATTGTTTTGATCCTGCATACGCAGCCCCTCTTTTCTTCACATCCCTATTTGCGCGGATGTGCTTTCTCATAAACCGAACGCAGCCTTTTATTTGTCAGGTGCGTATATATCTGTGTTGTTGAAATATCGGCATGCCCCAGCATTTCCTGCACGCTTCGCAGGTCAGCCCCATTATCCAGCAGATGTGTGGCAAAAGAATGGCGCAGCACATGGGGTGAAATGGTTTTGGATATTCCGGCCTGCCTGCCGTACTGTTTGATAATCTCCCACACGCGCTGCCGGGTCAGGCCCTGACCGCCCAGCCCCAGAAACAAGGTTTCCGGATCCGTTTCATTTTCCATCAGGAACTTGCTTCTGGCTTCCGTAAGATATCGCTGCAGATATTCCGCCGCCACGCTGCCCAGGGGTACGATCCGCTCTTTGGAACCTTTGCCGAACGCAATCACATAACGCATGGAAAGATTTACACTGGCGGTTTTTACCGTCACAAGCTCGGAAACGCGCATGCCGGTAGCATATAGCATTTCCAGCATGGTCCGGTCCCGCAGTCCTTCCGCCGAGGAAAGGTCCGGCGCTTCCAGCAGGGCGCGAACTTCCGCCTCTGTTAAAACTTTTGGCAGATGCACGCCTTTGGTTCCCGCTTCCACTGCTTCTGCCGGATCCGTCTGCAGATAATTTTCCGTGATCATAAAACGGTAAAACGCTTTGATGGCTGCCAGTTTCCGGGCGATGGTTGCTGCCGCCCGGCCCTGCAGCTTCAGTTTCGTAATGTAGCCGATAATCTGGGAACGCTGCACATCTGCCAGCTTGTCTTCCGAAATGGAAAGCGCCTTGCAGAAGATCCGCAGATCCCGCTGATAGGAAATCCGGGTATTGTCCGAAAGGCCAAGCTCTACCTGCAGATATTCCATAAATAACGCAAGATAATCCATGCCTTTTCTCCTTCTCCGATTTTCCGTTACGTCCGTCGTAAAAAGAAAAACAACGCCGGAGCGCCGTTTTTCTTTTTCTGCAGCCGCATTACTCTTTCTTTTCGGCCTTTTCCGGCTGCATGATCGTAATATTGGCTACCGGGGAAATGGTGGAAACCGCATGCTTATATACCAACTGCTGTTTCCCGTCATTCTCAATGATTACCGTAAAGTTGTCAAAACCCCGGACCATCCCCCGGATCTGGAATCCGTTTACCAGATAGATCACCACCGGAAGATTCTCTTTCCGCACATGATTCAGGAAACTGTCCTGCAGGTTCATCATGGTTTTATTGCCAGTTGTATTTGTCATGCTCTTACTCCTTTTCTTTAACCGTTCTCATTATATAATTTTTTCATTCACAGTATTGACGTTTCATTCCTCTCGGAATCCATCTCCATGAATCCCATTCGGATTTCTAACTTTTTTATTCAGTTAGTGTCTTAAATTTTACATCCTTTTGACTTTTTTCTCAAGTATATCTGCCATTTCTGTTACAATTTTTTCATAGTTCAGGTTTCTGTCTACCGTAAACCAATGAATATACGGCATTTTTTTATACCAGGTGATCTGCCGTTTGGCAAAATGACGGGTTCCTTTTTTAATGTTGTCAACCGCGGCAGCGAAATCACATTTGCCTGTCAGGTATTCCGCCATCTGCCGGTATCCCAGACTTTTCATGGAAAGGCAGTCCGTGGAAACTCCGGCTTTCAGCAGGGCCCGGACTTCTTCTTCCAGCCCTTCTTCCAGCATCCGGTCAACCCGTTGATTGATTCGTTCATAGAGAAAATCCCTGTCCATGGAAAGACCAAACACAGCAGCAGCATATTTCAGCTCATTCTGTTTTGCCTGGGAGACCCGGTCGCCGGATAATGCCGTTTCCAGCGCGCGCACCACCCTGCGCACATCATTGGGATGCAGTCGTTCCGCTGCGGCAGGATCTTCTTTTTTCAGCCGGGCATACAGTTTATCAGTTCCCTTTTCGGAAGCAAAAGTTTCCAATTGTCGGCGCAGTTCCGGGTTTTCTTCCACACTGCTGAACTGATAATCTTCCAGCAGAGCTTTGATATATAAGCCGGTTCCCCCCACCAGTATGGGCAGATTACCCCGTAACGTAATCTGCGAAATCAATTCCGCGGCCTGCTGCTGGAAATCAGCTACGCTGTAAGACGCATCAGGCGGAAGAATGTCCACCAGGTGATGCGGCGCCATCTGTAATTCTTCCGCGGAAGGTTTTGCCGTCCCGATATTCATCTGCCGGTAAACCAGCATACTGTCTCCGGAAATGATTTCCCCGCGGAACCGTTTGGCCAGTTCAATGCCGCAATTGCTTTTGCCGGTTGCTGTCGGTCCCAGGATCACCACTATTCTTTCTTTTGGCAAAGTCGGTTTCCCCTTTTCGTCGTCAGACATATTCTGTAAAAACTACCGCACCCGGGCGGTGCGATTTGCAAACAGCTTACATTATATTATACCGCATACTATACCGCAGTTTCCTGTATGCACCATCACTGTCTCTTTCGTATTCCAAAACGGACGGCGCTGTATTTCGAGCCGACAAACTCTGTACAGCCGTATTCCTGCAGGATTTCCACGCTGCGCTCTTTGATTACGACACGAGGCGCCGCCTTCAGTGCCAGTTCCACCATTTCCAACGTTAGCGGTTCCGGAAACGCCAACGGACGCAGGGGCACCATCTCCGATGATTTCCTTACAGGCTGACGGAACATGGGATCGAAATACACTGCGTCAAAACTGTTTTCCGGCAGCGTTTTCAAGAATGCGGATGCCTCTGCATGGATGATTTCAATGCGCTTCAGGTCCTGTACCAGTTCCGGGATTTGGCTTTTATAGGAAATTACGCCCCGGCTGGTAAGGAACCACAACGGCAGCGAAGCTTCCAGCCCGACAACCTTTCCTGTTTCTCCCACCGCATGGGAAGCCAGCAGCGCATCTGCCGCCAGTCCCACGGTGCAGTCCAGCACCCGCTGACCCGGGGAAAGATGCATGGCGGTTAGAAAATTATCGTTTTCGTTTCGCTGTACAACACGCTGCCAGCGGACTTTGCCAAGTCCCGGATGATACAGCATCATGCCTTCCCGTGAGTAAAGCTGCGGTCCTTTCTTTCCGGCAATCAGCAGCGCATCGAGATGATGGTCCGCCAGCATCGCATCCAGGGAACCGTTATCATAACGTTTTACATACGGAACCTGCAGCTGCAATGCCCAGGCTCTGGCCTGTTCTTTCAGTATCCGGTTATCGTTTTTGTTGCAGGTTACCGCAAACTTTACTGCTTCCACCTCAGTCTCCCTTACGTCGCAGGGTATCGTACCATTTATTAGATGGTTTTGCAAAAACCGAACAACGAATTCTCTTTGCCTCACCGTTGCATCATTAAATACGTTATGTATGATTTGCCGGTCAACCCTTTCTGTTTACCGGTCATAGGGTACGTTCTTCCCCGGCAGATCAAATCCGGTGCGCTTAAACAGTTTATATAATTCATCGCTGGTCACGGCAATCATGCAGGGACGGCCGTGAGGACAGGTAAAGGGATGGGTCGTGTTGCACAGGTCGATGAGCAGCTGCCGCATCTGCCGCATATTCAACACTTCCCCTGCTTTAATGGCAGCCCGGCAGGCAGTCATGTGCAGCACATCCTGTCGCAGCTCGCTGGCTTCCGGTGTGCGGTGGTCCCGCAGATACTGCGCGATTTCGCGGATAAAATCTTCCGCATCTTCATTTCTGATGTCGCTGGGCAGGCTGGCAATCCGCACAGAATTCTCCCCGGCTGTGGTAATGTCCACTCCTAATTTATAAAACGCATCATGATGCTGCTCCAACAGCTCCACATCTTCCGGCTGTAGCGTGACGTACAACGGAATCAGCAACTGCTGGGCCGGAATATCGTTGTGGGTCAGCACAAGACGGTCATATAGAATACGCTCATGGGCCGCGTGCTGGTCGATTAAATACAGCGTGTCTTCCGACTGGGCGATGATAAAGGTTTTGTCCACCTGCCCGATAGGCCAGATGGTTTCCAGCGTATCCTCACCCGCAAGCTGCATCGCTACCGTATTGTCTGTCTGCAGCGGCGCCTGGTCTTGCATGAGCTGACGGGTCTCGCCTAAACTGTACACCGGTTCTTTCGGTAACTCTTCCCCGTATGCTTTGTCCGGTCGTGTCCATATTTCCTGACGGGGATGGGAAAAAGCGGCTCCGCTTTGCCGATGATTCCCGAAATGCGTTTCCCTGTTTTCGTAATGACCGTACCGATTTATGTCTTCTCCGAAATCCCGGTTCAGATGGCCCTGCCGCCCCGTATCTGCTATCTCTCCGAAGATAGTCTGCTGACCGGCCGGTTCATTGCGTACGGCACCGGTTCCCTGTCCTGCAGCTGAATCATTTCCTTTTTCCGCCCGTTCCAGTACCGCTGCTAAAGCCTGCCGGTTCTGTTCCTGCAAACTCTTTTCCTGTTCCGCATGCATCGGCTTTGTCAGCGCATCGGTCAGGGCACGGAAGACCGCTTTATATATAGCGCTTTCGTCACTGAACTTAATTTCACTTTTCTGGGGATGCACATTCACGTCGATGGTAGCCGGGTCAACCTGGATATCCAGCACGGCAAAGGAAAACCCCCGCTTGGGTATCTGGGACTGATAGGCATGCTCGATGGCCTTGCTGATCATCAGATTGCTGATGCTGCGACCGTTTACCAGAATGGTCTGCCAGCCCCGGGTGCCTTTCAGCAGCGTGGGCTTGCCGATAAATCCCTGTACCAGAATGCCGGCAAACACACCATCCAGTTTTACCGGCAGCAGATCCTCCGAAACTTTTTTCCCGTACAGCGCGGTAATTGTGTCTTTCAGATTCCCCAGTCCGGGCGTCACCAGCACTTCTTTATCGTTGCTGGTCAGTTTGAACCGCACATCCGGCCGGGCCAGGGCGATGCGTGTCAGCATTTCCGTAATATAACGGCCTTCGGTGGATACCGTTTTCAAAAACTTGCGGCGGGCCGGTACGTTATAGAATAAATCTTTAACGATGACAGTAGTTCCTGCGGGTCCGCCGGTCTGAATGCACTCTTCCTCTTCACCGCCATTCACTTTAATAGAAGTGGCCAGTTCTTCCTGCTGCGGTCTGGTCAGCAGTTCAAACCGGGACACCGACGCGATACTGGGAAGTGCTTCCCCCCGGAACCCCAGGGTGTGGAGGCTGCGAAGGTCGTCCACCTCACGGATTTTGCTGGTTGCATGACGCTGTAACGCCATGCGGGCGTTCTGCTCCGTCATGCCGCAGCCGTTATCGGCTACACGGATATATTCCGTGCCGCCTTCAAAAATCGTCACTTCTATGCTGTCCGCCCCGGCGTCCAATGCGTTCTCCACCAGTTCCTTTACCACCGAAGCAGGCTTTTCCACCACCTCGCCGGCCGCAATCTGGTTCGACGTATTGGTATCCAGCAAGCGGACTTCTCGTTCCTGAAGCATACCTCACTCCATTCCACCGTCCTCGGCAGACGGCAAAATCAACAATGAAATACATAACTACACATTACGGTTCATGCCACCTTATGACGGCAACACAAAAGGAAATTGCTGTCACACCACACCGCTTTCCTTTTTCGCTTCCTGCTGCAGTTTATACAACTCATTCAATGCTTCAATGGGCGTCATGCTCATTACGTCCAGTTGCAGCAGTTCCGACTGCAGGGCGCTTGTAAACAGGGAACCCATGCCAAGATCGGCAGGTTCTTCTTTTATAGAATTTTGCGCGGCGCCGCCACTGTTGCAGGTTGCAGTTCCGTCGCAGATAAAACCTTTGTTCCGGTCGTACTCTTCCAGTATTTCATCCGCCCGTTCAATAACTTTTTTGGGCAGTCCTGCCAGCCGGGCCACGTGCACGCCGTAGCTCCGGTCCGTGCCGCCCCGGATGATGCGCCGCAGGAAAACGATATCGTTTCCCCGTTCCTTAATGGCAACGGAATAATTTTTAATCCCTTCCAGCACATCTTCCATGGTGATCAGTTCATGGTAATGCGTGGCAAACAACGTTTTTGCTTTAATCTTTGTCTGGATGTATTCCATCACCGCCCGGGCAATGGACATGCCGTCGTAGGTGCTGGTACCCCGGCCCACTTCGTCCAGGATGATCAGGGAGTTCTTCGTGGCGTATTTTAAAATCTGGGCCACTTCGTTCATTTCCACCATAAACGTGCTCTGCCCGGTAGCCAGGTCATCGCTGGCCCCAACCCGGGTAAAGATACGGTCCACCGCGCAGATATCCGCGCTCTGGGCCGGAATAAAACTGCCCATCTGGGTCATCAGCACCAAAAGGGCAACCTGCCGCATATAAGTGGATTTCCCCGCCATGTTGGGCCCGGTGATGATCACCATCCGTTCATCGGCAGAATTCAAAGTTACATTGTTCGGTACAAAGATTTCCTTGTCCAGCAGCCGTTCCACTACGGGATGACGACCGTCCAGAATCCGGATTTCCCCCCGGTTGTTCAGTTCCGGCCGGTGATAATCATATTTAAACGCAGCCAGGGCCAACGCGGCCAGCACATCCAGACGGGCCAGGGCATGAGCCGTGTCCTGGATTTCCGGAATATCTTTCCGGATCTCGTCCCGGATCTTATTAAACAAATAATACTCCAGGGATTCAATCTTTTCCTTGGCACTTAAAATCTTGTTTTCAAAATCTTTCAGTTCCGGAACGATATAGCGCTCCGCATTGACCAGGGTCTGCTTCCGCACAAACTCCGGCGGCACGGCGGACGTCTGGCCTTTGCTGACTTCGATATAATAGCCGAACACTTTATTGAAGCCGACTTTTAAGGTTTTTATGCCGGTGGACTCTTTGATTTTCTGTTCAAAGTTTGCCATCCACTGGGAATTATTCCGGGCGATGTCGTGGAGTTCGTCCAGTTCCAGGTCGTAACCGTCTTTGATCATACCGCCTTCCCGTACGGTAAAAGGCGGTTCGTCCACAATGGCCGCTTCCAGGGTATCATGAATCTCCCGGTGCATGTGGATGCTGGCTGATAATTTTTGCAGCAACCCGGATTTTGCGTCCTGCAGTTTTTCTTTCAACGCCGGCAATGCGGCCAGAGACGCCCGCAGGCTCACCAGATCCCGGGCGTTAGCGCTGCCCACTTCCAGACGGGAAAGGATGCGTTCCAAATCAAAAACTTCTTTTAAACTTTCCTGCAGACTGTCCCGGAGGGCGGGATTCAGTACCAGTTCTTCCACCGCGTCCTGCCGTTCCCGGATCTTTACAATATCCAGCAGCGGGCACTCGATCCAGTTTTTCAGACAGCGGGAGCCCATGGAAGTTCCCGTAAAATCCAAAATGTCCAGCAACGTGCCCCGCTTGCTGCCGTCACGCATGTTCTTGATCAGTTCCAGATTCCGGATGGCCGTGGCGTCCAGATTCATGAACTGTTCCGTGGTAATCCTCTCCAACCGGTTGATCTGGGACAGATCCGTCATCATGGTCTCATGAAGATAGGCCAGCAGGTTCTGCACCGTGGACCGGACCAGAGGATCCAGTTCCAGCGTACCGAAATGCAGTTTGACATAATCTTCCGGTTCTTTAGCCGGTTCATAAAACGAATAGAGACAGTCTGTCAGTTTCGATTTCAGCCAGTTTTCCAGCGCGTCCCACTGGTCTATACCGCTTTTCAGCACAATTTCCGAAGGCTGCAGACGGAAGAGCTGTTCTTCCACAGAGATCAGCCGTTCGCTGCCGTTGGCCGTGTACCAGCGGCATTCCCCGGTGGAAACATCCGCCAGGGCCATACACAGTACGCCGTCGTCTTCCTGCAGATACACCAGATACCGGTTGCCGGACTCTTCCAACAGCGCCTCATTTAAAGCGGTACCGGGGGTGATTACCCGGATGACCTCCCGTTTGACCAGACCCTTTGCCAGCTTCGGGTCTTCCATCTGTTCACAGATGGCAACGCGAAAGCCTTTTTTAATCAACTTCGCAATATAGGGTTCCACCGAATGATATGGCACGCCGCACATGGGGATCCGTTCTTCCAGACCCCCGTTGCGGCCTGTCAGCGTCAGTCCCAGTTCCCTTGAGGCAGTTTTGGCGTCCTCAAAAAACAGTTCATAAAAATCGCCGCTACGATAGAACAGCAATTCATCCCGGTATTGATTTTTGAAATCGAGATACTGCTGCATCATCGGCGTTAATTCATTGGGCATAGTTCCTCCTGCATCGTCCGTAACGGACATTACATTTCGGATTTCATCTTCTAAAACTATGTTTGCAGATTACACATAACCGCAAACCGGATATTCAAAAACAATACTGCATGAAACTAACGGACTCTTTTCCCTTTCACCAGCCAGGTCTGGGCGCTTTCAATCTGAATCTGCACCAGTTGCCCGGGACGAATGGGAAGGTTGCTTCCCTCTTCCGTATCTTTAACAGAAACGTGGGCAGAAGCTGCATCGTCAGGCAAATTCACTGGATTTGTCACAGCCTTATCCGATGCGTCAACGTTCTGCTGCCACAGCACCAGTTTGTTGCCCCGGGTACGGCCGCTCCAGGTCTCCGGATGCTTTTCCGTGGGCCCTTCCGCCATCACTTCTACCGTCTGCCCCACCAAACGCTTATTGATACACAGGGACTGCCGGTTCTGCACATCCATCAGTTTCTGCAGCCTGGCGTGCTTCACGTCATCCGGAATCTGATCCTGCATCCGGGCGGCCGGAGTGCCGCTGCGTTTGGAATAAATAAAGGTAAAAGCGGAATCAAAGCCCACATCTTCCACCAGACTGCAGGTCTCGGCAAAATCCTCATCCGTTTCGCCGGGAAATCCCACAATGATATCTGTGGTAATGGCAGCCTGGGGAATGTATTTACGTATCGTCTTCACCAATGCAAGGAACCGTTCCCGTGTGTAACCCCGGTTCATGGCTTTTAAGATCCGGCTGCTGCCGCTCTGAAGCGCCACATGGAAATGCTCACACAGATGCGTCCCCTGCGCCACCGTTCGGATCACTTCTTCCGACATATCCCGGGGATGGCTGGTCATAAAATGGACCCGCTCCACGCCGGGCACCTGATCTACCGCTTTCAGCAACGCGGCAAAAGGCTCTGCCTTTAAGGCTTCGGTAAAACCTTCTCCCACCGCACTGCTGACGGACAGCAGTTTTTCTTCTTCATGGTTCCGCAAAAAATCCTTGCCGTAGGAATCCACATTCTGCCCCAAGAGGGTAATTTCCTTATAACCGGCCGCCACGGCAGAACGCACTTCTTCTAAAATATTCTCAATGCTGCGGCTCCGTTCCCGGCCCCGTACGTACGGCACGATGCAGTACGTACAGAAATTATTACAGCCGTACATGATGGGGATCCAGGCGCTGAAGCCGCTCTCCCGCACGCGCTGTCCTTCAAACTCACTGCTCTGTACTTCCAGACTGGTGAACACGCCTTTTTTGCGTTCTTCCAGATAATCCTGCAAAATCTGTTTGAAAGAATTTACATACGAAGTGCCTAACAGCAGATCGATCTGGGGATATTTTTTCACAAGCGCCGCGCCGTCCTTCTGCGCCATGCAGCCCGCCACACAGATAATCTGCCCCGGATGTTGGGCCTTCACACGTTTCAGTTCGCCGATTTTTCCCAGAATCTTAAGTTCCGCGCTTTCCCGGATGCAGCAGGTATTCACCAGGATCACGTCGGCCCGGACTAACTCTTCCGTGCGCGCGTAACCCAGTTCCTCCAGCTGTCCCGCATAATGCTCCGCGTCGCTTTCGTTCATCTGGCAGCCGTAATTTAAAATGGAATAATATTTTTCTTTTCTCATTTCAAAAATCCGTTGATAATCTGTTCTTCCGCCTGCTCCTGGGTAAGTCCCAGGGTCATCAGCTTGATGATCTGTTCCCCGGCAATCTTGCCGATGGCCGCTTCATGTACCAGGGCCGCGTCCACATTGTTGGCATCCAGCTGGGGAATCGCCAGCACCCGGGCCTTGTCCATGATGATGGCGTCGCACTCCGTGTGCCCTTTGCAGGCCGCGTTGCCGGTAATGCGGGAAGAAAACTCCTGGAAGGACTCTTCCCTTGCCACGGAGCGGGACACCACATCTGCCGCCGCGCCGTCTCCGTTCAGATAGGTTTCATAAATGCTTTTGGCTTTCTGGTTCCCATGGGTCATGAGCCGTTCCCTGACCACCAGGGACGCATTGGCCGCTAGTTCCGCTTTCGTGGTGCGGACCGTGGAATCCACGCCCTTGATCTGCACCATTTCCATTTCCATGGAACTGCCTTCTTCCAGATAGGCTTCCGTCACCGGGTTCAGAATGCGTTTGCCCCGGCCGTCCCCTTCTCCGTAATGCTTTTCCACATATTTTACTTTGCTGTTTTTGCCCACAAAGAATCGGTGCACGCCGTCATGCTCGGAATCCTGCACGCCGCAGTTATGGATGCCGCAGCCTGCTACGATAACTACATCACAGTCTTCACCGATATAAAAATCGTTATAAACCGTTTCTTTCAGTCCGCTGTCACTGAGTACAACCGGAATATGTACGCTTTCCTTTTTCGTACCCGGTTTGATGCGGATATCGATGCCGCTCACATCCGCCTTGGAAACAATGTCAATGTTCGCTGTCGTGTTCCGGGCCGCCAGCTTGCTGTTAGCCCGGATATTATACGCGCCGGTAGGCACCGTATGGAGATCCGCAATCTCCGCCAGGAGTCGTTTCTGAATTGCATCAATCACAGTTCGCACCTCCTCGTTTCAGGCAGCCGCATACGCCAACTGCGTCACTTGTCCCCAACAGTTCCGGAAGAATTTCTTCCCGGGGACCGTGCTTTGTGACCTGTCCGTTGGCCAGCACCACGATCTCATCGGCAATCTGCAGGATCCGTTCCTGATGGGAGATGATCAGAATGGAACGGGTATTAGCCGTGCGCATCCGTTCAAACACACTGATCAGATTCTGAAAGCTCCAAAGATCGATGCCCGCTTCCGGCTCGTCGAAAATAGCCAGTTGGGTTCCCCGGGCCAGCACGGTAGCGATTTCTATCCGCTTTAACTCTCCGCCGGAAAGAGAGGCGTTCACTTCCCGGTTGATATAATCCCGGGCGCACAGTCCCACTTCCGATAAAAATTCACAGCAGGCGCTGACGGTCAGTTGTTTGCCTGCCGCAATGCGCAGCAGATCCAGTACTGTAATCCCTTTGAACCGGGCGGGCTGCTGGAACGCAAAGCTGATGCCCAGGTTGGCACGCTCCGTAATGCTTTTGCCTGTAATGTCTTCCCCGTTAAATATAATCTTTCCTTCTGTCGGCGTTTCAATGCCGGCAATGAGCTTTGCCATGGTGGACTTACCACCGCCATTGGGACCTGTCACAACAACAAACTTCCCGTCGTCAATGTTCAGATCCAGATGCCGGATGATCTCTTTCTCTTTACTGTCATCCTGCACGTTAAAACTGATGTCTTTTAACTCAAGCATGATTCCTCCGTGTTATGATTCCTCTATTCTTCCTTATATAATATTTCTATGTTTAACCTGTTACTCCTTTTGGTACAGACTTTACAGATATTATACCATGAATCTGCCGATACGTTTAGGGATACGCTGATTAATTCGTAACAGATACCATAATAATATATATCAGATTAGTAGGAATTGCAATACCGCGATATGTTTAATTTAGTAAAATATCTGTGAAAACTTCCTTCTCTTATCCGCACGTATTAAAACCGCTCACTACCAACATGGTATTATCTGCTCATTAGCAACGAAATACTCTCAAATGGGTTGGTATGATAGCTGCGCATGAGATGAATTATTCTGCGCTTCCAAAAATCTGTCAGCAAAACTTTTAAAAAACTATAGCTATTTTTTATATTTGTGGTAAAATAGGAAAGTATTATTATGAATAAGGAGATTTTTATTTTGCTGGAAATTATTAAAGCCATACTGTTCGGCATCATTGAAGGCGTCACCGAGTGGCTGCCCATATCTTCCACCGGCCACATGATCCTGTTGGACGAATTTATCCATTTAGGAGTCAGTGCCCAGTTTTACAAGCTGTTTGAAGTTGTGATCCAGTTAGGCGCCATCCTGGCTGTCATCCTTTTGTACTTTGAAAAAATCTGGCCTCTGAAACAAAAAGACGGGGCTCTCACTCTGGACCGCCCCACCCTGGACCTGTGGGGAAAAATCATTGTAGCCTGTCTGCCTGCCGCCGTCATCGGTATCCTGTTTGACGACTGGATGGAGGAACATTTCTTTACACCGGAAGTTGTAGCAATCACCCTGATTTTCTATGGCATACTGTTTATCCTGATCGAGTCCCGTAACATCGGTTCCGGAAGCGTTAAAAACGTAAAGGATATCTCTTACCGCAAAGCCATCCAGGTAGGTATCTTCCAACTGCTGTCCCTGGTGCCGGGCACATCCCGCTCCGGTTCCACCATCATCGGCGGCTTGCTGATCGGGCTGGAGCGCAGCGTAGCCGCAGAGTTCACCTTTTATCTGGCTATTCCCGTCATGATCGGTGCTTCCCTGCTGAAACTGGTAAAATACATTCTGCGGGTCGGCTTCGTATTTAACAGCAACGAATTACTGATCCTGGCAGTGGGCTGCATAGTAGCATTTGTAGTCAGCATCCTGGTCATCCGGTTCCTGATGAGTTACATCAAAAAGCATAACTTTATCGTGTTCGGTTACTATCGCATCGTATTGGGCCTGATGGTGCTGGGATATTTTTGGTTTTTGAAGTAAATCGTATCAATAGTTCGTATAAGTAAATACAGCGGCGGTAACGTATTTGCAAAACCGCCGCTGTTTTTTTATTTAAGAAAGTTCTGATAAAATGAGTTAATAATAATACGCTCAACTTATTCTTCAATCACCAGCCGCTGTTCTTCCGGTGCTGTCAGATGCGGGTGGGAAGAAAAATACTCTTCCAGCAGTCCCAGGCTGCGTGTCGCAATAACCTTCGGCATGCCGTTTCGGGTAATCTCCGATTCGGAAATATCCAATCCGGTCTTCAGGTTTTTGAAATGGAACTGATGCATACCTACCCGCAGCTTCTCGTCGTCTCCGACTTCCCGGCCATACATGGTAAAGCTGGTAACCTTTTTCTGCTTTTTATTGTACACGATCCGCATCCCTTCGGAGAATTGGTAAAACTCCGTATGAGCGTTGGGGTCAAAGGCTTCGTCCCGCAGCATGTACTCCATCATATGGCGGAACTGGCTTCCTGTCACTACATACCGGTAGACCTCTTCGTCAAAAGGTTCCATTTCCTGCAAATCTTTCAGCGTCATGATCGGACCCAGTGAATGGCTGCGGAGGCTTCCGGAAGCGTGCAGCATGATATCCAGTCCAAGTGAATCTTTAAAGGCATCAGCGAATATTTTTCCCACCTGGGTCTCCCGGTTACGGGCAGGATGGGTATAGCGTTCCGGGAAACGGGTCAGAATCCGGTTGTATTTCGTTTCCGTAATGTTGTGATATTTTTCAATGATTTCTTTCAGTGCCTCATCTTCCGGGCAACGATCCGGTGTGATGGGGATCATCTGCCAGGTGTAACTGTCAATACTGTTCCGATCCGTATCCACCATGATATCGAAACGGCCAATCTGATCGGTACCGGATGCTGCCTGTACAATGGGGATTCCGTTTACCTCAATGGGTTTTTCCAGCAGCGTATGACTGTGTCCCCCGATGATCAGGTCCACACCCCAGCGGGGATCCAGGATCGCTGCCAGCTGCTGGTCCGCCTCGATGCCGACATGAGTAAGCAACACGGTGAAATCAATGTCTTCTGTCTGATAGGCATCACAGATGCGCCCTACTTCTTCCGCAGCTTCCCTGATATCCACCAACGTGCCGATCAGTTTTTCCAGCTTGGTCTTCTGCAGTACTTCTTCTGTCAGGATACCGATAAACAGTACCTTCATCCCGTCAATCTCCAGAATCCGATGGGAACGGAACAGGCGCCTGCCATTGTGTTTCATGTACAAATTGGCGTTGATGATGGGAAAGTTGGCACACTTTTCCAGAAACAGAAGATGGGCCAGCCCGTAATCCACTTCGTGGTTGCCGATGGTAACCACATCCGGCGCCAGGAGATTCATGATTTCAATAGTAGACACACCTTTGAATTCCGAATCGATCAAAGATCCTTGAAACATATCCCCGGCAATGGCGTAGATCACATTTTCTTCTTCCCGGCGTACCTTATTCACGTAACCGGACAGCATGGAAACACCGCCCACCAGCTTATCATCTACTTTTTCTACCAGAAAATCGCCGTGCAAATCGTTGGAATGGAGCAAAGTAAGCTTTTTTAAATGTTTCATTGTGTTTCCTTTCTTTCTTGTACTGCAAAAACCATTAAAAGAACATATCCTCCGATTCATTCAATGCCGTATCACTGTGTTATACCGTTTCGCCGCAGTGATTCCGCATTTTGTACAACTGGTTATATCAGGCCTGCCATACGTATTTGGTGATTACATCAATACAGGAAAGCCTTCCGTTTTCCATATAAGATCCCGTATCGCACAAAATAATATGATTGTCCCGGATGACCGGATACATATCCCAGGTTATTCCTTCAAACATGTGCTGCAGATTCTGGATGGGCGTATGCCCGACTACAATCGTCTCTTTTCCCTGATACCCTTCATAAAACTCGCTTCTGATCCAAATCAGGTCTTTTTCCTGCTGCTGATCCAACGGAACACCCGGCTTTACCCCTGCATGACAGAAATAAAAATCCCCCATGCGGTAATATAAAGGGAGATTTCTTGCGTAATCCAGCCGGTTCTGCAAGGCTTTGGCTCCCAGTTTCTGCAATTGGGGAAGGGTTTTATCTCCGCCATACACAAGCCATTGACTGGTCCGGTTCAGAAGGCGCACATCCAGTTCATCCTTAGTCTTTGCCAAAGCGTCATAATAGTCCAGCATTTCCCGTTCGTGATTCCCCATCAGATAAATAACAGACTCCGGATGCTGTTTTTGTAAATGCATCACATAATCAAAGCATTGCAACGATTCCGGCCCCCGGTCGATCAAGTCTCCCAAAAAAATCAGTTTATCCTGCGCCGGATCAAACTTTATCTTCCGCATCAGCTTTTTTAATTTATCATACTGACCATGAACATCGCCCACGGCCATCACTCTGCTTCCAATCATAATAGCCCCCACATCATTAACGATAATGCTTAAATAATTTATTATATATTTTAACCGATTTTCGGTTTTTAGTAAATCGTCATAGAATTGTCAAAAATACTCAGTATACTGACTGCAAGAGGGAAACTACTGTTATCACGCATCTCTTTAAAGAAACCAATTACATGATTTTCTGTAAGTTTAAAATTTCGGAGGAACGCCTATGAAAAACTGGAAAAGAACTGTAACGGGAATCCTGGCTGTTTCCGTCCTGACCGCCGGCCTTGCTTTACCCGGAATCGCCGGTGCGGCGGCAACCGATCAGACAGAAACGACCAAAACGCAATTCAAAAACGGTGCCGTCATCCCGGCTTCCCAGTCTGAAGCGGCACGACTGGCGGCCCGGGAAAAAGCTTTATCCCAATACTACATCACCAGCGGCGAAAAGCTGGCTAAAGCTGTTTCACTGCTGGAAGGACTGGCTCCTGCCAAAACCGGTCTGGACGCCGGAAAGCACTACTTTTATCGTATGGACAAAGCGTTGACCGGCGATTATTTCCAGCATGTGAAAGCATTCACCCGCGATATGGAAACGCTCGTGGGAGAATATTTTATCGCGAAAGATAAAAGCTGTGTATTCCGCCGTTTCCCGGAGGACGGTAATATCGAACTGCTGGAAGGCACTACGGAAAAACTGCTGAAAAAAGTAGAAATTTACAGGGCTGGCGCCATCATTCCGTTAAAAGGCAAAGGCAAGGTTTTGATCCGGGTACCCGGCAACCTTCCCTATGACCTGACCCTGACCAGCCTTACGGAAAATGTTGCCACCATCCAAGAGGAAAACGGTCAGTTAAGCATCACCGGAAATGCCCGCGGGTATGCAGATATTCTGGCCGAAGTGGAGATTGGCGGCTTTGTAAAAACACAAAAGCTCCGTTATGCGGTTATGGACGAACGGGATATCGCCGCTTATGAAGCCCGCCAGACCTATGTGCCCGTTTATGTCGGTATGAGCTGGGGCTGGGGCTGGTGGGATCATCCCCGTCATCATCATCACCACCGACCGGGGCCGCCGCCCCACCATCATGGTGGACCCCATCACGGCGGTCATCGCCCACACAGATAGAAACAAGTGAATGAAACAGCAATTCACATAAAGTAAACACTTGCTTTTCTGTTTCCTTTTTACCCGATGAACTGAACGGCATTGCAGTCTGCATCGCGAACCACACTGCAGTGCCGTTTTCTTTGTTTATTGGCCCGAAAACGTTTCTAGTTTATTACAACTTTATTCCAACTTTTCCGTTTATTTCTTTGCTGTTTTCAACAGGTCTGAATTCATGGTATAATAGAATTTAAAGAAACAGGTTCCGTAAAAACTGCTGTTGCAAGCAGTGCGCGATTGCAGATGAATCAGATAACCCATTTAAGTTTATCAACAGGAGGAGTATCATCATGGAAGAAAAGAAAATCTACACCGAAGAAGAGATTGAACAGCTGGCGGAAAAAGCTTCCCAGAACGCCATGGAACATTTCAAACACGGACTGAACTGTGGTGAATGCGTGCTGCAAGGATTTCTGGATCTGGGTATCAGTGAATATCCGCCTGAAATCATTGCGCTGGTTTCCGGTATGGGCGGCGGTATGGGCTTTACCAAGCACACCTGCGGCGCAGTAAACGCCGGTATGGTTGTAATCGGAAGCAAACAGGGACGCAAGAACCCCTATGCCAAAGAGACCTTCGAGGAACGGGTTGATGAACTGCATCTCGACGAGACCGGCATCTATCCCCGCCACGCCGTTTATGTGAAAGATGTCATCAAAGAATACGGTACCATCGAATGCCGTGACCTTTGCTTCCCCTTTGATGAATCCACCAAAGACGGCATGAAAGAGCGGGCCCGTAACTGCAAGAAGATCATCGGCTTCTGTGCAAAAGAAGCAACGAAAGCTGCATTGAAGAAATAATATGTTATTGAGGTAACCGTGTTTTTATCACAGTCACCGGTATCAGTATTCACTGGTACCGGTATTTATAACAAACGGACAATTGGCAACCTGCGACACTGACGTACGTGTGGATTGCAAAAGTATTACTAACATAGTTTGTATTTGCAAAAAGGTTGATTGCGAACCGTTCTCGAATTGTCCGGGAAACCGAAAGGAACGGATCGAAGGAGGAAGTGTTTTGAGCAAGCGAATCTTGGTGGTCGGCGGTGTAGCCGGTGGCGCTTCAGCAGCCGCCCGGGCCCGTCGTCTGGATGAACACGCAGAGATTATTATTTTTGAACGGGGACCCCATGTTTCCTTTTCCAACTGCGCCCTGCCCTATTTCTTAAGCCGCACTGTTGCGGACAGCGCAGACCTTGTAATGATGGACCCTGCCCAGTTCAAAAAGAAATATAACATCGAAGTGCGTACGGAAAACGAAGTCATCGCCATTAACCGGGAAGAAAAGACCGTAATGGTAAAGAATCTCCCGGACGGCAACGAATACAAAGAAACATACGATGCCCTGATCCTCTCCCCCGGCGGCGAACCCATCCTGCCCGGGGCTATCGAAGGCATCCGTAATGAAAATGTTTTCGGCATCCGGAATGTGGTAGACATTGCGAAGCTGGATGCCTACATCCGCGACCACAAAGCGGAGAATATTGCCGTGGTAGGCGGCGGTTTTATCGGCTGCGAGATTGCGGAAAACCTGGTGCATGCCGGTTACAAAGTCACCCTGATTGAGGCCATGGACCAAGTCATGACACCGTTTGATTACGACATGGCCCAGATCCTGCACAAGGAAATGCTGGATAACGGTATGACGTTAATAGTAAAGGACGGAGTGAAAAAGATTGGCAGTAATGCCATCGAACTCTCCAGCGGACGACAGGTAAAAGCCGACGCAGTGGTGATGGCCGTAGGCATCCGTCCGGAAACCACACTGGCGAAAAATGCCGGACTGGCCATCGGCGAAACCGGCGGTATCAAAGTCAACGCCAACTTCCAGACCAGCGACCCTTCCATTTATGCTGTAGGCGACGCTATCGAAGTGTTCAACCGCCTCACCCGCAAACCCATGCGGCTGGCCCTGGCCTGGCCTGCCCAGATGGAAGCCCGGGCCGCGGCAGATCATATCTATGGGATCCGGAATCAGCAGAAAGGATTTATCGGTTCTTCTGTCATTCGTATCTTCTCTTTGCTGGCTGCCAGCACCGGCCTGAACGAAAAAGCGGCGAAAGCAGCAGGCATCCCGTATGAAATCGCCTATGTAATTCCTTCCGACAAGGTAAGCCTCATGCCGGACGCCCACCCCATCCATGTCAAACTGCTCTTTGAAATACCGACGGGACGACTGCTGGGCGCCCAGGCTATCGGCAAGGGCGAAGCAGACCGCCGCATCGATGTGATCGCCGCCCTGATCTCCATGGACGGCACCCTGGAAGACCTGAAGAATATGGAACTCTGCTACGCCCCGGTGGTCAGCACTGCCAAAGACGCAGTGAACATGGCCGCGCTGGTAGGACTGAACCTGCTTCACGGCGTATACCGTCAGGTTCCCCTGACAAAGGTGCGGGAACTGGTAGAAAGCAATGCCTGCATCGTCGATGTGCGGGAACCGGGTGAATTCAACGCCGGTCACCTGCTGAACGCAATCAATATTCCCTTAAGCCAGCTGCGGCAGCGTATGGAAGAAATACCCAAAGACAGGCCTGTCTATCTCCACTGCCGGTCCAGCCAGCGCAGCTACAATGCCATCATGGCCCTGCAGCACTGCGGCTTCGATAACCTGTACAACATCGCAGGTTCTTATCTGGCCATCTGCCTGTATGAATATCCCCAGGATGTGCTGTTTAACCGGGAAAAGATTGTGACAGAATATAATTTTAAATAAATTTTTTAATGAGGGGAGATTTTAACCATGTATAAAGCAATGACCATCGCCGGTTCGGACACCAGCGGCGGCGCCGGTATGGAGGCCGATCTGAAAACCTTTCAGGAGCTGGGCGTGTACGGAATGACCGCCCTCACCTGCATCGTAGCCCAAAATCCCAATGCGGACTGGGCCCACGAGATTTATCCCATTGAAACCGCTGTCATCGAAAAACAGCTTGTCACAATCCTCCAGGGCATCGGCTGTGACGCCATGAAGACCGGCATGCTGGGCAGCGCCGATCTGGTAGAACTGATTGCTGCCACCATCGACAAATATGAATTGAAAAATGTCGTCATCGACCCGGTCATGGTCTGCAAAGGCATCGATACCATCATGGTGCCGGAAGCAGCGGCCGCCATTAAAGAATTGCTGGTAAAGCGGGCGCTGGTCATGACGCCGAACCTGCTGGAAGCCGCCTACCTGGCAGATATGCCTGCTGCCATTAGCTCAGTAGAGGAAATGAAACAGGCTGCCGCTGTAATCCACGATAAAGGCTGCCAGAACGTAATTTTGAAAGCCGGCGACCGCCTGCCCGGAACCGATGCGGTAGAACTGGTCTACGACGGCAAAACCTTTACGGAAAAACGGCATCCGAAGATTCCCAACTCCTATAACCATGGGGCGGGCTGCACCTTCTCCGCTGCGGTCACCGCCTGCCTGGCAAAAGGCATGGCTATCACGGACGCCCTGGAAACAGCGGAAAACTTTATCTACGCCGCCCTGCGGGGATCCTTCCGTATGAACCAGTGGTCCGGCGCGCTGAAGCACTGTGCCTGGAGAGAATAAATTTTATTGTTCAGGCTTTACGACACGTATTGGTCGGTCGGGATGTTATCACATTCTATCCTTTTCGCCCATAAAAAATCTGGTATGTTAGTTGAAAACAAATCATAAAAAGCACGCAACGTTCACTGCTGATTCTTACAGCTACAGAACGTTGCGTATTTTTATGCTTTATTCTTCTTGACACACAGGCACTGAAGTATATAAAACTACAGAAGCTTGTTGCAAGATAACATTTACTTCACTTACTATATTTCAACGGGCGCCCTACCCCGTATAACTGTCATCAAAATACCTGCGGAGGATGAACGGCACCGTCAGGTTCATCATCAGGAGGCGCACAATCTGGTACGTCAGGATAATGGACACATCGGCCCCCATGCTCATGCCCGCCAGGCACATCTCCGTCATGCCGCCGGGAGCCATGGCCAGAAACGCCGTGACAATGGGGATTCCGTAATAACGTACCAGTATCTCCGCCACCACGATGCTCCCGCCGATAATCAGCAGCGTCCCGATGATGGCGTAAGGCAGCAGTACCCGTGTCCGGAGCAGCCGTTCCTTGTCCAGCATACATCCCATATAAAGACCGATATTCAACTGGGCCAGATTCATAAGGATGGGCGGAGGCTTTTGCAGGTTCACCGCACAGATAATGGAAAATGCCGCCGTGGCAAAAATCGGACCAATTAAAGCCGCCGTGGGAACCTTCAGCTTTTTGGCGACCACAGAACCAATCCCGGCCACGGGAACCATAAGCAGCCAGGTGAACCCCGTATTGTCCCCCACAGGCGCCAGCAGTCCCTGAGGAACGACAGAAGCGCCCAGAAGATGGATTACCAGAAAAGGTACGGAAATGACTACGCCGAAGAGCCGGATAGTCTGTTGCATGACTACCACATTGGCATCCGCCCGCGGATCTTCATCCGCCATCAGCATCATTTGGTTCAGTCCGCCGGGCAGCATGCCCATAATGCAACTCAGCAGATTGGCAAAGGTATGTTTATAGGTGAACCAGGCCACCAGCAGCGATATGCCAATTGCTACAAAGGACGCCCCAAAAACGCCAGCAACATGCTGGGACATCTGCACCAGCGTATCATGGGTAAAACTCCGGCCGATGCCGTAACCGGCAGCCATCAGTCCCAGATTGCGCCACAGCACAGGCCAGCGCATATCTGTCCAGACAAAGAATTTCAGCACCGAGGCGGAAATGATTCCGCTCAGCATGAACGGGATGGGTATCCGGAAATGGAATAGCAGCAACCCCAACAGGAATGCCATCACCAAGGCTGTCAACCGCTTTTTCATCTTCCGTCCCCTCTGTTTCTGATAAAAACACCCTCTGCCACATCTGCCGACAGAGGGTGTTGCTCTTTTCACTATGTATCACAAAAGTCACGGACCACTCGAACGTCCTGACTCGTTTCCGGCAGTTTCCTGCAGCAATGCAACCCTTACCGGTTTTCCCAGAATCTCTTACAGTTTATACTGTGCCTTGATTTTACCGATGAACTTGATCAGTTCCGGTTTGCAGTTGGCCTTTTCCACAATAGCGCCCTGCTTATCGTTCAGCATCAGGTAAAAATTGGTAGGCGTTTCATAAATGTGACGCAGCTGTACATACTTGTAGGCAGCACGGCCCATCCTGTTCACTTCTTCATAATGATCCAGATAGAACGTCATGTTGCTGGGGGTGCCTTCCAGACGGCTCTTGGCAAATTCCTTTTCCGCCTGCTTCCGCACGTTATGCGGAATGACATATAAAAATACCGCTACCCCTACAGCTACCATAGCTACCGCAGCAATATACCACGCATTGTACAGACAGATGGCAATGATTACCGCAATAATAGCCGCAATAATATACTGTGCTTTTCTGAACTTACTGTCGTGCTTCTGAATCTCCAGGTTCATCTTGCCGAATTCCGCCGCACTGTATGTTGTATTTGTCTTATAAATGATACGCATGAATACTTCTCTCCCTTTGCTTCTCTCTTAGCATTATAAAACAACAGGTTAAGGTAACCCCACGTTTGCTTCCATTGTTGCACAAACAAATTTAAAAGTCTTTAACCTATCGTCTTCATTACTGCTCATTTTTGTATTGTACCACATCCCACGTAAAATGCAAATATATAAAACAGTAAAATTTTAGGGCGGCGTTTTTAGACGCCGCCCTATTCCATTATTTAAAATTATGATTCACAACGATTGACCGCAATTAGGCCGCGTGTTTCCGTTCTGTCTTATCTACTACGCAGCAAACCGCGCCGTCGCCGGTGATGTTAACGCAGGTACGGAACATATCCAGCACACGGTCGATACCGGCCACCAGTGCCAGGCCTTCCATAGGCAGCTGAACCGCCTGCAGCACCATGGCCAGCATGATGAGGCCCGCGCCGGGAACACCGGCGGTACCGATGGATGCCAGGGTACCGGTGAAGACGATCATGATCATATCGGAAGTAGTCAGGTTCACACCGAAAGCATTAGCTACGAACAGAGAACAAACGCCCATGTACAGCGCCGTGCCGTCCATGTTGATGGTGCAGCCCAGCGGCAGTACGAAGGAAGTGACTTCACGGGACAGCCCCAGTTTTTCCTGGCAGTTCTTCATATTAACAGGCAGTGCTGCCGCGGAGGAACAGGTGGTGAAAGCCAGCATCATGGCTTCGGACATGCCGCGGAAGAACTTCAGCGGGTTCACGCCGCCCATGGTAGATGCCAGCGTGGAATAAACCAGGATGCACTGCAGGGCACAGCCGATGGCAACAGCCAGAATTACGCTTAACAGCGGGAGAAGTACCTTGGGGCCGTTTTTGCAGACAACCGGCAGCAGTAACGCGAACACGCCAAGAGGAGCAAACTTCATAACCATGGCGATGATCTTGTAGCATACTTCCGCACCCGCATCATATAAATCCATCAGGAAGCGGGAACGCTTTTCATCTAACTGGGTGATGCCGATACCTACCAGCAGTGCAAAAATGATGACTGGCAGAATCTGGCCTTTGGCCATGGCGTCAACCGGGTTGGTAGGCACCATGTTCACCAGGACCTGCATAAAGGTCGGTGCTTCTTTAACCTTCGGCGCAACCTTTCCGGCAATATCCAGGCCTACGCCGGGTTGGATGATGCCGGCCACGGCAAAACCGAGAACAATTGCTATCGCTGTGGTAATCAGATACAGGCAGATGGTCTTGGCGCTGATACGGCCCAGCTTTTTGCTGTCGCCGCCCAGGCTGGTAACGCCTACGATCAAAGAGCAGGTGACGACCGGAACGATCATCATCTTGATGAAGTTGATAAAGATGGTACCGATAGGCGCGATCCATTTGTTAACGAACGGAAGGCCTTCGGGTCCGATGACCAGACCGGCGCATACAGACAGGATCAACGCAACCAGAATTTGGACAGATAAGTTCATAAAATCCCCTCGTTTCTATATAAGTTAGGGGTATTTTACCATTTTTTCACAAATTAATCTATATTTTACCGCAATGTATACATGTATACATTTTAACTGTCTCTTCCCGCTCTCTACCTCGCAAAAAAAAATCTGCAATCAGCAGTTTATCAACTACTGATTACAGATAGCAAATCACAACCCCCACATCAAAAGCCTGCTATTACATGTTCTCTTCCTCTTCCGGCGGATCGTCAAACCCCACCAGCCAGGTAGCAGCAAAACCTGCCAGATACGAGATAAAAACACCCATCAGATACAGCCATACGTTGTTGGTAGCAGCTGCCAGCGGAATCCCGGAAATGCCCAGGGCATAGGAACCGATTCCGTGATATGCCTGCCACGCGCCCCCGAAGGCGCCGCCGATACAGGCACAGACGAACGGCTTGCCAAGGGGTAAGGTAACACCGTAAATCAGCGGTTCGCCGATGCCCAGCATACCCACGGGAAGCGAACTCAGAACGGTCCGTCGCAGATATTTGTTTTTACTTTTCAGATACACGGCAAAGGAAGCCCCTACCTGTCCGCAGCCGGCCATGGCCGCAATGGGAAGCAGGATCGTCATGCCCATGGACGCCAGCATATCCGCATGGATCGGCGTCAGCCCGTGATGCACGCCTACCATGACAATCGGAAGAAAGATTCCCCCGACGACAAACCCGGTGACCGCACCGCCTGTCTGAATCGTATGCACCGTATAATAACCGAGAACATCGGAAAGAATGCCTCCCAACGGCTGGAAAATGAACAGACCGGCCAGGGCAACCACCGTAATCGTAACCAGCGGCGTCAGGAACAGGCTGGCAGATTCCGGGATCCGTTTGCGCAGCCGTGTTTCAATGAGGGCTGTAACCGCACCGGCCAACAGCGAAGCAAAGATGCCGCCCCGCCCGGGGATCAGCGGACTTCCCATAAAGGTAATATCAGCCAGCCCCGGAGCAGCCAGCAAAGCAGCCATAGCTCCGCCCAGAGCCGGGGCGCCGCCAAATTCTTTGCAGGCATACAGACCGATAAAGGCGTTCAACACGGTAAAGATGGATCCCCCCGCCAGCTTCAGATACTGGACATAGGAATTGCCGGCCATTTCAGGACTGATTTTCAGCAACAGGCTGATCAGTCCCGTCAGCAGCCCGCAGCCGATAAATGCCGGAATCAGCGGGATAAAGATGTGGCCGACACGCTGCAGCATCCGTTTGACCGCAGACTCGCTGTTTCGTTTTTTAATTTCGGCATGCAGTTCTTTGCCATCGCCGATTTTGTGTTTGGCTTGCTGTTCCAAGGTAAGAGTCGACGACCTCTCTGTAGAGACAGATTCTGACGGTTCATTGCCGGCACCGGATTTTGCCGAATCCGTTGCAAGCACGTTCGTTGCAGGCTGGTTCTTCCCCCAGGCTGCCAGCAGTGTTTTACATTCCTTTGCTACGTTTTCCGCTTTGCCGGGACCCAAAACAATATGGATTTCTCCCTCGTTCATGATCACGCCTTTCACGCCGGCGATCTTTTTCAGTTCTTCTTTGGTCACGGTTACCGTATTGACACGTAACCGCAACCGGGTCATGCAGTTATAGGCCTCGGTTATGTTTTCCGGACCTACCGCAGTAAGAATGGCCCGGGCAATCTGTTGATTATCCATGGTATTAACCTCTGTTCAGGGATATGATTACTATTCACATAAAAACGGCTGTACTGCTGATGCTGAAGTGCAGCCGTTTAAAAAGGTTATATTGATTGTAACAGTCCAACATGCATTATGCTCCCGGTTTCCGCAAAACGGGCATCCGTACACCGGAATTCCCGGGAACCGGTTTATTGGATACAACAGGTGTTGCAGACGTTGTCCCAGTATTAGCCGTCCCGGGATTTGTGACAGAGGTTCCGGATGTTGTTTCAGCATTTGTTTTTCCAGCAGGTGTTGAAGTCACCGCCGTCCCCGGCTTCTTTACATCCGGCATTCGTTTTGAAACCGGTGTCACCGGTTTGTCTTCCACGATTGTCCCTTCCCCGCCTACGGAAAAACCGTAGTCCAACAGCTTTTTGGCATCTGCAAAACGGGTATCATGGTCTTTTGATTTCATAACAATTGCAATCAGTTCCACCTTGCCGCGTTTGGCAGAAGCGGCCACACAGCCTTTGGCCGCATTGGTCCAGCCGGTTTTGATCCCGTTGGCGCCGTTATATTTGCCCAGCAGCTCATTGGTAGTCTCAGACTTATAGGTTCTGCCGGAAGGTGACTTCCAGTGTATCACAGACTTCTGATGGTTCACCAGGTTCCTGAAATCAGGATTTTTCATGCAATAGGCCGCAATCTTTGCCATATCCCTTGCCGTAGAATAATGCCATTTGGCTGTCAGTCCGTGGGGATTGCTGAAATGCGTCCGTCGGCAGCCCAGTTCTTTGGCTTTTTCGTTCATCCGGTCTGCAAATTTCAGGATGCTGCCGGACACATTCTGTGCCACCACAACTGCGGCCCCGTTGTCCGACTCCATCATCATTTCCCGCATCAGTTCGCCGGACAGCAAGCGTTCCCCCCCCTTCATTTCCAGGTAAGAATCTTCCGTTGCGGCTGCAGCCTGTGTAACCTTAAACTCCGCATTCAGACCTTTGGTTTCCAGGCACAGGATGCAAGTCATCATCTTGGTCAGGCTGGCCGGGGCACGCCGCACATCTGCATTTTTTTCAAAAATCACGCCACCGGTCCGGGCGTTGATCAGTATGGCAGACTCCGCCAGAATAGAAGGAGCTGCCAGTACCTGGATACTGTGGGAAATCACAAAGGCCGATGTCAGTAATACGAATCGAAATGAAGAAAGCTTTGACATTATATCATTCACCGTAACAATTGTGCGGGCATTCAGACTCATAGCCCGAACCGGCACAAAATTTTCTTCCCGTCCCTGTGCACGAAACGCTTTATCAGGGCACACCCGGGAAGTTATTCACAAACTGGATTTTAATATCCGGGAAACTGGTAACATACTGAATCGTAAAATCGGGGAAATTCTCCACAAATTTCCATTCGCCAATCTTATTAGGAAAATTCTCCACGGTTTTTACTTTTAAATCCGGGAAGCTGTTGACAACCTGCACTTTAATATTTGCAAAATTCTCAACCACTTTCACCTTACCGGCCAGGCGGATGCCCTTAAAATAGCCGTCCTTACTGACAGCGCCGTAAGGAATCAGCTGCGGCGGCATCTGTAATCCGGGTACCGGCACATTCTCCGCAGCATAAGCCGAAGCAGAGAGAAGAACGGCAGCGGCAAGGAGTGCAATACTGATTCTCTTTTTCATGGCAGGTTACCTCCTTAAGATTCAGTACAATTGACTAAGGGTTTCCTATTGTCTATAATAGCCTGTAACAACCAATCACATAAACCGGAGGTTCATTATGAAAGCAATCGTGTTATCCAGCGGCGGCATCGACAGTACCACCTGCATTTCCCTGGCGGTGGAAAAATACGGTGCGGAAAATGTGGTGACCCTTTCCATCTTTTACGGACAGAAACATAACAAGGAACTGGTCTGCGCACAAAAGATTGCAGCGTATTACAAGCTGAAGCATTATGAATTCAACCTGAAGCAGATCCTGCAATACTCCAACTGCTCTCTGTTATCGGATTCCACAGAAACGATTTCCCATAAAAGCTATGCAGAACAGATCAGCGAACGCAAAGACGGTATCGTTTCCACCTACGTCCCCTTCCGGAACGGACTGATGCTGTCAGTCTGCGCCAGCCTGGCCATGAGCCTGTTTCCCAATGAAGAAAGTGTAATCTACATCGGCGCCCATGCGGATGACGCAGCAGGCAACGCCTATGCGGATTGTTCGCCGGAATTCAACCGGAGCATGTCCGACGCCATCCGTATCGGTACGTATGATAAGGTTACCGTGGAAGCGCCTTTCGTGCATATGCATAAAGCAGATATCATAGCAGAGGGCCTGCGCCTGCAGACCCCCTATCATCTGACCTGGAGCTGTTACGAAGGAGCGGACACCCCCTGTGGCGCCTGCGGTACCTGTATTGACCGGGCCAAAGCCTTCGCTGCCAACGGTGTCAAAGACCCTGCGCTTCAGACCTGACGCCACCCATAGCACCGTTCAGGTTGCTATTCTCCCACATCATCATTGTACCGCTGTCATATGTTTTAATTATGGCAAAACCGGAAATCCTTACTTTTCCCAGTGGATGCGGGCCGGGTCAAACCGGTCAATCACTTTGCCTACCCCTTTGGGATATCCCACCGGCAATACGGCAAATACTTCCAGATTTTCAGGCAGGTTCAGAGCCTTTTTGGCCGGTTCCTGCCGCTCCGGATGGGGCGCGAAGGAAAGCCACACGGAACCCAGGTCCATAGCGGAAGCCTGAATCAGCATGTTCTCACAGCAGCAGCTCATATCCAAGAGGGGCATCAGGGGTGCAAACAAATCGTTGGTACGGTAACATGCCACGATGGCTACAGGCGCATTGGCCACCGGTCTGCTATACGGAGTGCAGGTTGCCAGTTTGGCCAGCGTTTCCTTATTGCGCACCACATAAAACTCCCAGGGCCGTTGGTTCTTGGCGGAAGGAGCCGCCATGCCGGCCCGGATGATCTGTTCCACCGATGCGTCATCCACGTCAATATCCAGATACGTGCGCACGCTCTTACGTTTGAAAATAATGTTCATAATCTGAGTTCCTTTCCTAAAATAAGTAATCGTATCGGAAATACGGATTAAACGAGCTTGTGTGAGAGGAATAAACAGAACTGCTTAATGTGTATTTCCTTATCATTATAACACACCGGCCCCGCGTTGTTAAGAAAACAATGAGTTCTGGATACACTGATTAAATTCTCTCAAAATATCGGAACGCAGGCAGAAAACAGGAACCGGTTTCCGTACCTATGCGGAATCGCCTGCCCCCGATTTCACAAAAAATTCTTATAGATATAGAAAAGAAAACCAGAAAAGGGTAACATTATTATCGGTTTTGTGGTAAAATATAGCAGGTGTGTCTTTACACTTATTCTTTTTCGTTTCTTAATGACAAAGAGGAAGCGTTATTATCTGACCGGGGTATGTATGGCTTATAAACAGTTCCGTTATTCGGTACAGCTGAATATGGAAAACCAGCGGTGCGTGGTCATCGGCGGCGGCAACGTGGCCTTGCGCAAAGCAACGTCGCTTTTGAAAGCCGGCGCAGCGGTCACGGTAATCGCACCGGAAATTCTTCCTGCTATCATTACGTTACAGAGAAAGTTTCCTGCTTTGACTCTGTGTCAGCGCAATTATCAAGCCGGCGATGTCAGTCACGCTTTTCTGGTAGTGGCCGCCACGAACAGCCGTACCGTCAACGAAGCCGTAGTCCGGGAGGCAACGCAGCACCACTGTCTGGTAAACGTTGCGGACGATCCGGAAGCCGGCAATTTTTCCGTAGCCGGAACCTATGAAAACGGCAACCTGCTGTTTTCCGTCGCAACAGGAGGCAATCCCCGCCTCACCCATTTGCTGCTGGAGGATCTAAAACAGCAGTACGGCGACGACATGGCCGCCTTCGCCGCATTTCTGGACGGGCAACGGGAAACCGTAAAACAGCGTCTGCCCAACCCACAGGCCAGACAGGAATTCTGGAGAAACACTCTCACAAATCAGCTGCTGCAACAGGTCAAGGCAGGCCGTTTGCAGCAGACAAAGGAGATCATCATACATGCAGTTAATCGTATTGGGGCTGAACCATAAGACCGCCCCTGTGGAAGTCCGGGAAAAATTCAACTTTTCCCGCAGCCGGATCAAACACGTGCTGCGGCTGCTGAAAGAGTCCGACGACTTTTCGGAAGCCGTCCTGCTTTCTACCTGCAACCGCACGGAGCTGTATCTGGTTGCCCAGGAACCGGAAGATGGCATGGAAGCGCTGCACAATGCGGTGAAACGCATTGCCGGCAAAGCCTTTGACAAAGAGTACTTTTACACGCTCACCGGCGTCCACTGCGTCCGTCACCTGTTTCTGGTAGCCAGCAGTCTGGACTCCCTCATCGTAGGCGAAGGACAGATCCTGAGCCAGGTAAAGGACGCCTATCATCTGGCCCGCATTTCAGGCACTACTTCTTTCATGTTCAATACAATCTTTAACCAGGCCATCTCCTCAGGCAAGAAGATCCGCACCCGGACCCAGATTGCCTACCGGAGCGTCAGTGTTTCGTCTGCCGCCGTAGACCTGGCCATCGAAGTGGTGGGCGACCTGAGCGACGCGGATATCCTGGTTATCGGGGC
>JAFSPK010000093.1:0-3053 GCA_017443005.1 Acidaminococcaceae bacterium | reverse complement strand
TAATAAAATATAAATACCTGTTGCAATACGAAAAAGCGCCGTTTGAAATTTTCTAAAACGATTATCCTGAAAATGCAAACAAAGCCGACGCCCTGTAAAAAGAGGGCGCCGACTTACCAATCAATTACAGACCTTTTTTGCCAACGTAACGGGCAAGGTCGACCAGACGGCAGGAATAACCCCATTCATTGTCGTACCAGGCAACCACTTTGGCCAGGCGTTTGCCGATCATCATGGTGGACTGACCGTCAATGACGGAGGAAACCTCACAGCCGATGAAATCGCTGGATACCAGCGGCAGATCCGTATAACCCAGGATGCCTTTCAGTTCGCCTTCCGCCGCTTCCTTTAACGCAGCATTGATTTCTTCCACGGTAGCATCTTTTTCCAGGTTAACCGTCAGGTCGGTCAGGGATACGTCCGGAGTCGGAACGCGCAGGGCAAAGCCGTTCAGTTTGCCTTTCAGTTCCGGCAGCACCAGGGCAACCGCTTTTGCAGCACCGGTGGTGGTAGGGATGATAGACATGGCAGCAGCGCGGGCGCGGCGCAGGTCTTTGTGGCTTACATCCAGAATCTTCTGGTCATTAGTATAGGAATGAACCGTTGTCATCAGACCGCTTTCAATCCCGAATTTTTCCAGCAATACTTTGGTAAAGGGTGCCAGGCAGTTCGTGGTGCAGGATGCATTGGAAATGATGTGGTGTTTTGCCGGATCGTACTTATCTTCATTTACACCCATAACAATGGTGATATCCTCATTTTTGCCGGGAGCGGAAATAATAACTTTCTTCGCTCCGTTATCAATATGGGCCTGGGCTTCTTTCGAATCTTTGAATTTACCGGTGCATTCCAACACGATGTCCGCGCCATATTTGCCCCAGGGAATCTTGGTAACATCCGTTTCGCTGGTAACCGGAATCTTTTTTCCGTCAATTACAAGAAAGCCGTCTTCCCATGCAACATCTTCCTTCATGGTCCCGTGAACGGAATCATATTTCAACAGATGCGCCATTATTTCGCCGACCGTCCGGTTGTTGATAGCTACAACTTCTACGTCAGGAAGGCTTAGGATCCTTCTCAACGCCAGACGACCAATACGACCAAAACCACTAATACCAACTTTTACCATACTAAACTCCTCCTTAAAAAAATAATTTAGACAGTTATTAATAACTTTACCGCACAGTAGATAGCACTGTGATAATTGCCGCTATAATGATGTCTTTTCGTAATCCTAAATAAAAAGAAAATTTACTCTTCTCTTAAGGATATTGTAACATAGCACCCTGCAAAAGTGAAGAGTAAATTTCGTTATTAACGTATCTCGAATTCAGTAAATTCTCAAAAAATGGATTTCGTTTCTACGTCTGCCCGATTTAAACGCATCCATGGAAAACACTCGTGTCTTAAAGCTGACAGGCTGCCAAATCACTTAGCGATTTTGAACTGTTTCCGGATTCATATCATGATAGTGTAGTCTGTGATGAGCCGTTTTTTCCCAATCGGTTCCTTTTTTACCATAATTGGCATAGGGATCGATGGACAATCCCCCACGGGGCAAAAACTTTCCCCAGACTTCTATATATTTAGGATCTAACAACCCGATCAGGTCTTTCATGATAATATTCACACAGTCCTCATGAAAATCTCCGTGATTGCGGAAACTGAACAAGTATAATTTCAGCGATTTGCTCTCAACCAGTTTCTGATCCGGAACATATGAAATGTAAATCGTCGCAAAATCCGGTTGTCCAGTCTTTGGGCAAAGACTGGTAAATTCCGGACAGTTGAATTTGACAAAATAATCGTTTTCCGGATGTTTGTTAGGGAAACACTCCAATACATCCGGAGCGTAATCATCCCTGTATTTTGTCTTGTTTCCCAATAAACTTACACCCTGTAAATCCTTCTCTGTTCTTCCTGCTGCCATCCTTTTCTCCCATTAAATATAATGTAATAATTCCTGTTTCCTCTCCGGAGGAACTCTTGCTGTATTGGCCGGACTGATATGGATTAGTTGAACTCTGTCATTTAATTTCTGCTTCGGTTAGTTCTGAAACACAGGTTTGCAACATCCGCTTTTTCCAACGCCCTGACCAGCAGCATACCTGTAATACCGGAAATGAACTGCCCCACCAATAAGCTTGCAACCAAAACAACGTAAGGAATATGCAATAACCCGGACAACCAGACAGGAACTCCCAGACCCGGCAGTAACGTTACTGCAACAGCGACGATCCAGCACCCCAGACCGTAACGTCTTCCCATAGCAATGACACCGCTTGTCAGCACACCCATGAAAAAACCGCCAATTGCATCAACAGGGCCCAAGCCGCCCATCACAAGATTGCTGATAACATTGGCAATCCCAAAGGGAACAACCAAAAAAGGAAAAATATACGATAAACCGTACAACGCTGTAGCAATACGAACCTGATATTGTCCAAACGCAAAGCTCTGAGTACAGAGCATCACAACCAGATACAAAGCGATGCAAATCGCGCTGATTGTCAATTTTTGTGTTTTCGTGTAGTCCTGATTCATTTCTTCTCCTTTTCCAAATGTTCTTTTGAACAGCATCAGGTTGCAACCATATATCAACAAAAACGCACAATCATACAGAATATGAAAAGACATGTTTATAATTGCTTAAAACAAAATAACCATGTCATAAAAAAACGCCTATAACTATAGGCGTAAATGTTAAAAGCATTAAGCGGAATTGTATCATACAGTCATATGAAAACAATTGCCGTTCACTGCGCCCGTAGTTTTATTTAGAGACAGGATGGTCACGAACTGTCTGTTATGAAATTTGTACGCCTTTCTATTATACATAATTAAAACTGTTTTGTAAAGTACTTTTATTGATTATAACCGATTAGCATACAACCCATAGTAAAAGCCCCCGCACGTGTAGCACGGGGGCTTTGTCTCTGACCGGCAACAATCTATCCTCCCAGGCCGCTTCCAGCCCAGTACTTTCGACGCGTGAGAGCTTAACTGCTGTGTTCGGGATGGGAACAGGTGGTACCTCTCAGCCATCGTCACCG
>JAFSPK010000092.1:0-11306 GCA_017443005.1 Acidaminococcaceae bacterium | reverse complement strand
TTTTCAGGATACCGCCTACTCCGGCGCTTTTCATGCCGCCAAAGTAGACATAGCAGACGACCAGTGATATCAGGATCAGAGCCGCCTTCCAGATGGAAACACCGAACACCGCGCAGATGATGCCGATACCCGAGAGGCTGCTGGGTATCAGGCTGAAAAAAATACCGATGGTGGTAACCCAGCTGGCGATGGACCCCGTGGTTTTCCCGTAATTCAACACCAGGCACTGGGAAACAGTTTCCAGTCCTGTTTTACGTAAAGGACGGGCGTATAAAAAGCCCATGATAATAAAAGTGATGCCGCTGGACAGGGTGAACCACCAGGCAGACAGCCCTATGGTTGACGCCATCTGCGCCGTTCCTACCGTAGAACCGCCTCCGATTACAGTGCCGGCAATGGAGCCTGCCACCAGGTGGAATCCGGCGGAACGTCCGCCCAGGCTGTACCCATCCGCGCTTTTCACCGCCCTGGCTGTATATATACCGCCGAAAATCACAACAGCAATTGTCAGCAGCATAATAACAAGATGAAAAAACGTAATGTCTAATTTCAACGAAAAGCCTCCAAACTTATGATTCCAGCTTCCTGTACTCGAATTGTTTACCTGCCAGATCCCTCACGTCCATGATTGCACGGGGTTCGCTGAAGAAATAACGCTCCTCGACCCTGAACACGCGCCCATCTTCCAACAGCAGGTCCGTATACAACCACTTGCTGGTACGCAGTCTTGTGAACACGCTTCCGGACGGAACTGTTTCTTCTTTTCCTTCTGCGGCGTCTGCATTTGCAAAAATCAGGACCTGCGCATCTTTCGTTGTCACAAGCTTTTCCTGCCTGTCCGCAGTGGTGCAATAACGATATCCCCCCGGATCTTCATTAGGCGTCGGTTTGCCCAGCTTCCCCACATGATAACGAAGTTCTGCCGCCGCAGGTCCCAACACATTGATTCCTATCCGGACCGGTAAATTTTTCGGATCCTTCGGCTCTTCAAAAAAGTGCAGCTGGGCGTTATCGGCCCCCCTTACACTGTTTGTATCCGAAAGTTCGATAAAATTCAGGTCCCCTGCTTTGTCTCCGTAAATATACAAAAAATCTTTTCCGTCAGCATGGATCAGATAAGGAACCCGTTCCCCGGCACGCAGCATGCGGGCTTCCCTGTCAATTTTGTTCCAGATTAAATGAGAAGTCCCGTTATCCAGCAACATATCGTTTTTCAGGGTCAGGGAAAACGGGAAAGAATCCTTTCCCCTTACAATGGTGTATTTCTGGTTCGGTTTCAGCTTCACCACAAATTCTTCCGGCTGGGATGCGTAATCGAACACTATGGGCTTGTCCTGGGCACAACCGAAGCTGCCGAACAGGAACAGCGACAACAGGCAGACAGATAACAGATTTACAGAACGGACGGAATACTTCCCTAACGTTTTTCTCATCTCTTCGCCTCCTGTATTGTATTAATTTTAACAAGTATTATAACACGAAAACGGAATTTAATTAAGAATACACAAAAAAACAATTTGAGAGTTACACAACTGCCATTAAATATGTTATAATTTTACTAGTAATATGCTTTTCGCCGATACGGGAAAAGCGGGTCCATGTATTAATCAATTCCGTTACCGGCGAATGAAGCAACAGAACCTGACTCAATAAAATCACATTTATGTGAAAAGGGGGAAGAAAATTATGATGAAAAAAGTTTTAAGCGCGGCTATGATCGCGGCTCTGGCTCTGAGCGTTGCAGCCTGCGGCGGCGGAGATAAAAAAGCCGACGCCCCGAAAGACGGTGCGAAACCAGCTGCTACCGCAGCTCCGGCTAAAGTTGACCGCAGCAAAGAATTCATTACCGTACTGACGGGTCCCACCAGCGGAATTTACTTCCCGATCGGCGGCGCTTTCTCCAAAGTTGTAGGTGAAATGGGTTACAAGACCAGCGCTACCGCCACCGGCGCTACCGGCGAAAACATCAACGCCATCCTGACCGGCAAAGGTGAACTTGCCATTGCCATGTCCGACTCCGTAATCCAGGCTGTAGAAGGCTTCGGTGCTTACGAAGGCAAGCCGAAAGCCACCGACCTGCGGGCTATGATGGGCCTGTGGCCGAACGTTGTACAGATTGTAACCACTTCCGATTCCGGCATCAAATCCTTTAAAGACATTAAAGGCAAGAGAGTCGGTGTAGGCGCTCCCAATTCCGGTGTGGAACTGAACGCCCGTATGATTTTCGAAGCCAACGGCATGACTTATAAGGACGCAAAGGTCGACTACCTGTCCTACGGCGAAGCCATTGACCAGATGAAGAACGGCCAGTGCGACGTTGCATTCGTAACCTCCGGCCTGGGCAATGCCACCATTAAAGAACTGGGCACCACCAAGAAGATCGTATTTGTACCGGTTGAAGGCGATGCTTTGAAAAACCTGACCAAGAAATATCCGTTCTATGTAGAATGGAAGATCCCGAAAGCTACCTATGGCACCGATGCGGACACCACCACCGCTGCTGTAATGAACATCATGCTGGTTTCCAAGAAACTGCCGGACGCTGTTGTATATGACCTGCTGGACGGTTTCTACTCTGAAAAGGGTCTGGCTACCATCGGCGCCTCCCATGCAACCGCAAAACGGGAAATCAAGCTGGATACCGCGCTGCGCGGCCTGAAGGGAACCTCCGTACAGCTCCATCCGGGCGCGGAAAAATTCTACAAAGACAAAGGCATCCTGAAATAATCGGAACGCACCGGTACAGTTAAATCGAACCGTGTATACAGTTAAATCGAACCGTGTAATTTAAAATCAGAGAAATAACAAATGAAGAAAAAATACTTAACGCTGTTTGCCGTATTTTTTCTTGTTCTCGCTTCTTTGTTTGTGTTCAATGAATATTCGGCACAGACCGTGCTCCGGATCTACGATTATCAGACCAAAGAAATTTATGTTGAAGTACCAGCCAAAGAGGGCGACAAGCTTTTCTTTGGCTGGATTCATTCTTGGGAGAAAATTCCCTGGCACGAATATTACCATATTGATGCCAACTATGATCTGATTCTGGACACCATCGCCTTCCCCGCTTTCGGGGCCGGCATTCCCGAGAACAAGGGAACCAGGGTCTGGATCAAGGACGGCATGATCTATATGGGTAATATCAACCAGGTATTTCACGAGTTTACCTGGATCAATTCACATTTTGCCACCCGCGACATCAAGCTGAATGGTCAGCTCATCGCCCGGGGGGCAACCCTTCCCGAGCATACGCGTGTCAATCTGGCAATTGTGAAAAGGAGGTATTTTGATGGAAGAGAAAAACATCAATAATACTGGAAACGACAATTCCGCAACGGAACATGAATTTTTGGACAAGAAGACCCAGCAGGAACTGGAAGCCAAGTCGCAGGAAATCGTGAAGAAACTGGATAAGGAATCCGCCACCCGGAAATTTACGGGCAAAATGGCAAAATTTTTCTACATCCTTTGTCTTCTGGTTTCCGGATATCATCTGTACACTGCGTCTTTCGGACCGCCGGTCACCCTGGTACACCGTTCCCTTCATGTGGCAATGATTACTGCCATGGGCTTTTTGATGTATCCCTGTTTCAAGAGCTCCGACCATTCCAAGCCTTCCATTATCGACTGGATCCTGGCCCTGCTCTGTTTCACCATCCCCTTCTACATCTGGCATGATTATCTGGGCGTGGTGGAACGGGCCGGCAACCCCAACCAGACCGACCTGATCATGGCCACGTTGCTGGTAGTGCTGGTACTGGAATGTTCCCGCCGTGTCACAGGCAATGCCCTGACGATTTTGTCTGTCATTTTCATTATTTATGGGCTCTTCGGCCGCGAGTTCCCCGGCATGTTCATGCACCGGGGGTACGACTGGCCTTCCCTGTCCAACCATTTCTTTGCCAACACGGAAGGTATCTACGGTACGTCCGTAAGCGTAGCCGCCAGCTACATCTTCCTGTTCATCCTGTTCGGCACGGTTATGCACAAGTGCGGCATGGGGCAGTTCTTTAACGATATCGCCCTGGCCCTGGCCGGACACACCAAAGGCGGCCCTGCAAAAGTTGCGGTTATCGCCTCCGGGTTCTTAGGCTCTATCAACGGTTCCGCCGTAGCTAACGTAGTAACCACCGGCGCCTTCACGATTCCCCTGATGAAAAAAACCGGCTACTCCAAAGAGTTCGCCGGCGCGGTGGAAGCCTCCGCTTCTGTAGGCGGACAGCTGCTGCCCCCCATCATGGGCGCTGCAGCTTTCATTATGGCGGAAATGATCAGCGTCCCCTACTCCAACATCATCACCTGGGCGGCCATCCCTGCGCTGCTGTACTATTTAAGTATCATCATCCAGGTACACCTGCGGGCCTGTAAGGACGGCCTCACCGGTCTTCCCAAGGATAAACTGCCTAAGACCGGCGAAGTAATGTCCAAGCGCAGCCATCTGCTGATCCCCGTTTTCTTCTTACTGTATATGCTGTTCTTCTCCGGCACTACGGTCATTTTCTCCGCCGTGCTGACCATTGTGGTGACGATTCTGATTTCATTCATCCGGAAAGAGACCCGGATGTCCTTCAAGGATCTGCTGGACGCGCTGGCAGACGGAGCCAAGCAGACTGTATCGGTAGCCGTTGCCTGCGCCTGTGTCGGCATCATCATCGGCGTATGTTCCAAGACCGGGTTCGGCCTGACCATGGCCAACACGATTATTTCCCTTGGCAAAACCAGCATCCTCTTTACGCTGTTATTCACCATGATCACCTGTATGATCCTGGGCATGGGCCTTCCCTCGATTCCGGCTTATATCATTACGGCGACCATCGCGGCGCCGGCTCTGGCGAAGCTGAACATCCCCGCCGGTGCGGCCCACATGTTTTCCTTCTATTATGCCATGTTCGCCAACCTGACCCCGCCGGTTGCGCTGGCCTCTTTTGCAGCGGCCGGTCTTTCGGGAGGCAACCCCATGATGACGGGTGTGGCTTCGGTGAAACTGGCCATTGCCGGCTTCATCGTACCTTTCATGTTCGTGTACTCGCCTCAGCTGATGCTGATTAACACCACCCTGGTGGAAGGCCTGCTGACAGCGGGCACGGCCTGCGTAGGCGTGTTCCTGATCGGTACTGCAGTAGAAGGCTACATCTTCACCTTTATGCCTGCCTGGCTCCGGGTGATTGCGGCTGCGGGCGCGCTGCTTCTGATGAAGCCCGGTTTTGAAACCGACATCATCGGTATTGCGGTGCTTGCGTTGGTACTGTTCCTGCAGAAAAAACGGCAGAAAGCAGAACAAAAATAATCAGGTTATATGAAAAAAGAACAGCCGGTTCAGGCTGTTCTTTTTTATATTCGCTTTTTTATAATCTTCAATTGGTTTCTATCGACCCGGTTTTACCGTTACCGTTATCGGAACGGATTTGCCAGCAAGCCCACTTTCTTCTTAACCTTCGTCAAGGTACGGTCGGAAATGCGCTGGGCCGTTTCCGCACCGGCTTTATACGTTTCTTCCAGATAGGCTTTGTCGTTCATGAGGCGGGCAAAGTTTTCCCGTACCGGCCGCAATTCTTCGGAAACCGCTTCCCCTACCGCCAGTTTGAAATCGCCGTAGCCTTTGCCTGTGAATTCGTCTTCAATCTGGTCATACGTTTTGCCTGTCACCACAGAGTAAATGGTCATCAGGTTGTTGATGCCGTCTTTTCCCTCTTTGAACATAACCTTGGCTTCGCTGTCCGTAACCGCGCTGCGGAATTTGCGGATGATGGTGTCGTGGTCGTCCAGAATAGAAATGAATGCTTTCGGATTGGTATCCGACTTGGACATTTTCTTCGTGGGCTCCTGCAGGGACATGATCTTGGCCCCTTCCGGCGGCAGATAGGCTTCCGGAATCTTGAAGGTGTTTCCGTACAGATTATTAAAGCGCTGCGCCACGTTGCGGGTAAACTCCAGATGCTGGGTCTGGTCGGCCCCCACCGGCACATAGTCTGCCTGATACAGCAGGATATCCGCTGCCATCAGAGAGGGATAGGTGAACAGACCCGCGTTGATGTTATCCGCGTGTTTGGCGGACTTGTCTTTGAACTGGGTCATGCGGGACAATTCCCCGAACAGGGAATTACAGGCCAAAATCCAGCCCAGTTCCGCATGGTTATGCACGTGGCTTTGAATGAACAGCAGGCTCTTCTGCGGGTCGATGCCACAGGCCAGCAGCAGCGCAAACGCTTCCAGGCTTTGCCTGCGCAGTTTGGCCGCTTCCTGACGCACGGTCAGGGAGTGCAGGTCTGCAATAAAGTAAGCGCACTGATAGTCTTCCTGCAGTTGCTGCCAGTTACGCACTGCGCCGATATAATTTCCCAGGGTAAAGGTGCCCGTAGGCTGGATACCGCTGAGGATACTTTTTTTCTTTTCCGGTTTCTGAACTTCCTGCAAGGTTTCTTCTGTCAATTTATTACACTCCTGTCAAGTTATTTTAGGAAACGCTGATTACTTCGTCTCCTTTATAATTTTGTTTCGGCAAACACTTTTCAAAAACGGTTGGCGGGCCTGCCCATACAGTTTCTGATACGGTGTGTATCAGAAATAAAATCCGCCCTGGATCCAGAAATGCCCGTTGCTGTGGCTGGTATCCGTGATGGGTTTTTCCGAGCCCAGCTTCCAGGCATAATCTGCCCTCACCCACCAGGCATCCTTTTTAGACCACAGCAGACCTAAACCGATATCCTGCAGATGTCGGTTGTTTTTGTCGTCATTCACAGGATCTTTGAAAATCTTAATACCGGCGTGTTCCAGATAGGTCAGCAATTGCAGTTTCTGCTCTTTTGCCTGCAATGGCAGGTCCCATTGCAATTCTGCCCGGGTAAAGTACGCATTGTCCCCGGCCACTTCGCTGATGGGATACGCTTTTACCCCGGTAATACCGGTGATACCCATACGTCCCGATGTATCCATGTTGCGGCTGGCCAGCTGTCCTCTGGCAAAAAGTTGCAGGGCCAGACGTTTATTCATTTTCTGGTGACGTAAAAACACAGCCGTTACTTTGGAAAAGGCCCCTTCGCAGTTCGTATCATCAAAGAATGTATGGGTAAGCGGGCTGTCAAAGCTGACATTGCCGTATGTATAGGCCAGTGTCCAAGTGGTCATACCGTGCTTGTCCAGATTCTTTTCCGACAGGGAAAGGGTGGCGGAGTTGACGTGCTTGTCATTCCATGTCCCAAAATACGTTTTAGGGGCGAAAGGACCCGGCTGGAAATAAATTCCGTCCCTTTTGTATTCATCTTTCAAATCCAGATATTCGTAATCCAGCCCCACTTTCAGGTCATGGGTCTGGGAACGGTGAATGGGATATTCCAGACCGATGGTATAGGTTTTCGCCACGCCGTAGGGTTTTAAATATTCAAATTCCGACCCCTGGGCATAATGCAAATGACGGTACCCGGCATGCATGGTGAGTCCGTTTTTCCCCACGGGTCGCCGGTACATAATGGTCCCGTTAATATATTTTCGCCCGGTGGTTTCAATATGGGCGAACAGGCTGTCCCCTTCATGGGTCAGGTTACGGATATCGTAATTCAGCATTTCTTCCCCGTAACCCAGATAGCGGTTGCCGTAGTTATCTATCGAGAAATCACCCTGAGGGCTTTTATCTGGGTATACAGTCACGTGAAGCACTGCCATTCCCGGCGCGCTGCCCTTTTCGGATACCACATCGGCAATCACACCGGACAGGTCGGTGACAAGACCGGCCGCCCGCTGCACATCTTTTGCCGAAATGGGTTTTCCTTTTTTCAGAAAGGCCAGTTGCCGCAGGATTGCTCCTTCATGGATGCTTGTTTTATTATGAATGACGATGTCTTCCAGACGCCCCAGGGCATGGATCTCAAATAATAAAATCTGCGGTCCCTTTACCCTTACGGCTTTCCGCGCCATACTGGAACGGATGCTGCCTGCTGTAGGCGACCCCATCCCCATATTGACCATAGGAATAACATTGGGGTAAGTTCCCGGGGGCATCCAATTCATCCCAGGCGGCGGTCCTCCCGCTCCCGGGCCTCCGGGTCCTGCCGGTGGTCCTGCCGATGCAGCCATAACCGCGGACGCCTGCAGCAAACCGGCACACAACGTTGCCGTGACGGCCATGCCTACTAACCGTTTTCCCTGTTCTGACAACATATTCATCTCCTAAACCATCACTAAATCATGTATGAATCGCGGCAACACATGCCTGCATTTGATTCTAATATTATATAATAAACCGGTAACGCTTGACAATAAGCATTACAAAAAAATCAATATAGTAGTCTGCTTCGTTTTCGGAGTATCGTATTATAATAATCCGAAATGGAATCGAATGTTAAGAAACAAAAAAAGATCCCCTACATTTTTGAAAAATCATGTAGGGGCTATATTTTTGTCGGAAAAATCTCTTATACATTATTCCATGCTTTTTCTTTACTGAAATCCCGAGTTATTCTCTTATTTCCGTTTTCACGATTTCAGCTTTACATGCGGCGGCGCCCTCCTGATATTTCCCTGTAGGCAAAAAATCATGGACATAGGCTTCTGCCCCCTGCCTTGTAGCAAATGCGGTGACTACAGGTAACAGCCTTCCGGTTGAATCATAAATTTTGACTAAATAAACGTAATCCATTTTTTCGGCCATGCGCAGATCTCCTTTTAAAGCCACGATTTATCAGTGTAAGACGTTTACATGAAGCTAACAGTCTGTTCCAAACTTTTCCGGGTCATATGATTAGGCAACGGTCCGGCACCGCTTGCCGCCGGGGAAGTATACTACATCTTTAAATTCCATGTTCGTACACTCCTGTCCTTTCATTGCAGTATTTTTATATAAACCTTCCGATGCCTCGGGCCGTCATATTCACAGAAATAGATTCCCTGCCAGGTTCCCAGTACAAGCCGTCCGTTGTCTATGATGATCTGCTCGGAGAATCCAATCATGCTGGATTTCAGATGTGCCGCCGAGTTCCCTTCCATATGAAGGTAACCATCTTCCCATGGTACAATTTTGTTAATTTCCTTTGTAAAATCCTTAACCACATCGGGATCCGCATTTTCATTGATGGTGACCGCCGCGGTCGTATGAGGGACAAACACAGTACAGATCCCGTCCTTCACACCGCTGTCAGATACAGCTTTCTGTATCAGTCGGGTGATATCCTGCATTTCGGTATGTTGCTTAGTAACTACATCCAGTTTGATAAGCATTTTGTTCCTCGCTCCTCTCAACCGTATATCTTTCAAATGTCCCGCCACGCATCGTTTTAACTCGCCCGCATGTATGAAAGAAGATATCCGACTACCAGCAACACGACTACGGACACCAGTGTGATAAGCACAGATATCATCAGTGCGGTTTTTAATTTATTTGTCGGTCCCCTGTCATTTCCCCAGTTCAACTTGTTTCTCCCTTACCTGTGGATTCTTGCGTATCGTACCGCAATACCCGGAACATTTTTGTTCATCCTTTTTCATTTTTTCTTTTATAAGATTATTATACCAAATTAAGGGGTGACCATGCCAGCAATCTTCCCAGATAAAAATAAGTAGTTCGATATCAACAGACAACGTAAAATCATCCGATTTGATTTATGTTGACAACTACTCGCCTAATATTTTAAAATTTAGTTTAAAATAAACTAAAATAATAGTATCATCAGATAACTAATTTTTTCTCTGTAATTAGAAACCCATGCAAGTTCCTCAAACTGCAATCAAGAACAGTACAATTTATAAAATGCGTATGAAAACGCTTTGCTTTCTTTACGTTATACAGCCGGCCCTGAATAGAATCTGCCGGCAGAACGGAGAACATCATGCAGGAAAACAAAAATCTAGGATATATGGCTGCCTTAGGCTGTTATGTCCTTTGGGGCATCCTTCCCCTGTACTGGCATTTAATGGCTGATGCAGAGGCCAATGAAATTCTGTGCCACCGCATCCTCTGGTCGGTCGTGTTTATGCTGATCGTCATAGTCGCTACAAAGCGCTGGCATACCTTGAAAAAGGATTGCCGTGAACTATGGCAAAATAAAAAACGCGGCGCCATGCTGGTGGCCGCCGCTATTATCATCAGTCTGAACTGGCTTACCTATATCTGGGCCGTCAACCATAATCATGTCATCGATACCAGTATCGGCTATTACATCAACCCGTTGGTAAACGTCCTTTTCGGCGTAGCGATTTTCGGTGAGACCCTTTCTGCGCCGAAAAAACTTAGTATCGCACTGGCAGCTGTCGGCATTTTCCTCATGACCTGGCAGATTGGCAAGTTGCCCTGGGTTTCGGTAGCGCTGGCTCTGACCTTTGGCAGTTACGGCGCCTTGAAGAAGAAGCTGAAGCTGGATCCCTTTACCAGTATTACACTGGAAACCCTGCTGCTTTTTCCTTTTGCATTCTATTATGTGGCAAACCTCACGGCAGCCGGAGCCGCCCACTTTGGTCCGGAAACTCCCACGCTCAGCCTGCTGCTGGCCGGATGCGGTGTAGCCACCGCAGTTCCATTGATCCTGTTTTCCTATGGTGCAAACCTTCTGCCATTAAATGTGCTGGGCTTTTTTCAGTACATCAGTCCTTCCATGACCTTGCTATTGGGAATTTTCTTTTTCAACGAGCCCTTTGGCACAACACAGCTTTTCACGTTCGGTTTTATCTGGCTGGCCCTGCTGGTCTTCACGATTTCCGAATGGAAAGCCAGTCACGCATAGTGGTGTGCCTGAATACACAAGACAGAAAATCAGGAATTGTCTGCCTTAATTGTCTGCCTTGTTTATATCCAATTTGTTTTTTATCTTTAAGGTTTATCTTTACTTCTTTTTTCCCAGATTGTAACAGCATAAGCTGGTAATACAAAACGCTGGTCACTTGTGTCTGCACGCGTATCTGCAGGTGCATGAACCAGCGTTTTACTTTTTTATTCTTTTTCGGCCAAAACCGGAAGCGTGTCGCCTCCATAAGGCATTATGTTGATGGTGTAGTCCATTTTGCCCTGCTCTTTCAGTTTGGATTCCGCCAACTTCCATGCGTCCTGTAATGTGGCCGCAGGAGTTGCTCCCGTCTTTCTGGCATTGGCAAAATTCTCCGGCTCCGTTACCAGGATAATCGTAAAATGCCTTGCCAGACAGCACATATAAAACGCAACATAGAACGGAACCGTAAAGTCCGCCCGCACATCCAGTTCCATCCGCTTCAGGTCTGTATAGCGGAAGCTTTCGAAAAAGGCGGGAGGTTCCGTCATATCCTGACAACGCAATACGGCAATCAGGATGCCGCCTTCTTTTAACGCAGCGGCCCCCGGCGCATAG
>JAFSPK010000091.1:0-14546 GCA_017443005.1 Acidaminococcaceae bacterium | reverse complement strand
GTACCAACGCGGAAACAGACTCCGGGAATTTTGTTTTTGATTATGTATCAACGCGGAAGCAGACTCCGGGAATTTTGTTTTTGCTTCTGTACCAACGCAGAAGCGGACTCCGGGAATTTTGTTTTTGCTTCTGTACCAACGCAGAAGCGGACTCCGAAAATTTTGTTTTTGGTTTTCTGTTCAACGGCTGCAATGGTTGATTGCCCATACACAGGGCCGGTTTATTTGAATGAACTTTTGATGCCGGACTTTTTGCAGCAACCTCAGGCTTCCGGCGTTTCGGTTTTGATAATTGTCCAGAGCGGCAGGCCAAAGGTTTCCGCAAACCATTCTTCCAGCGTTTTAATCTGCTGCATTTCGATGGCGGCATTTTCTGCCGTGTGAATTTCCAGTGTGGCGGCTGTGCTGTCGTAATCGGGGATGATGGCGGTGATGGTATTGCTTTCCGAGTAGTCAAGGCTTTCCGCCAGCGCGAGAAGCAATGCCAGTTTGCCTGCGATATCCCAGTCCTTTTCCCGCAGCAGGGAGCGGTAGGCGTGATTTTTAAAATACCGTTTGGCGATGCCGTTGTGCCAGCCGGCGATGACGGCGCAAAGCATCTGCTCCGCATGGGTCAGGCCGAAAATCTTGGCGTTTAAAATCATGTACGAGGAGTGGCGGGCGTGACTGTAATAATTGATGGTGATGCCAATGTCGTGGAGCAGCGCGGCGGTCTTCAACAGTTTTTTGTACTGTTTGCCCAGTCCGTGCAGCCCGTGCCAGCCGTCGAACATGGATAAGGCCAGCGCGGCCACGTGCCGGTTGTGTTCGATATTTACGGAGAAAAGACGCAAAACGTTCTGGGTACTCTCTTTCAGAATGTCCTCGGCAATCAGGGGCACGTTGTTGGTTTTGGCATAATAATCGTAGAACAGGCCTTCCCGCAGGCCGCAGCCCGAGGTAATGATGCGCTTGCTTTTTGTCTGCGCCAGCAGGCAGTTGATGATCGATGCGCCGGCGAGGATGATGTCAGCGCGTTCTTCCGACAGGCCGGGAATGTTCACGCGTTCTTCCAGCGTGGTGCCCTGCAGCTTTTTAAACAGCGTGCGGAAGCTCTGGGCGCTGAAGATGTAATTGTGAATCCGGCTGGATGGATAATTCCGGCTCCGCTGGATCATCTTGGCAACGGTACGGGCCGTGCCGCCCACACCGATCAGGGGCAGGCTGGCATCTTTCAGCCAGGGATACTGTTCCATACGTGTGGAGATAAAGAAGTTGATGTCGCTGTAGGCCGATGGTGGCATCGTATCGCGGATATGGAAAATATCCGTTGTGTTTACGGCTCCCAGCGGGATGGAAACGGACTCCACCAGTTTCCGGTTCCGGAACAGAATCAGTTCTGTGGAGCCGCCGCCCAGGTCAAAGATGATACCGTCTTTCATGGGCAGGGTGTTGATAACGCCCAGATAACTGAGCTGCGCTTCCATGTTTCCGGAAATAATATGAAGCCGGATTCCGGTCTTTTCAAATACTTCATTGGTCAGCTGGCTGCCGTTTTTGGCATTGCGGATGGCGGCCGTGGCTACGGCGATGATCTTGTCTGTCTTATACTGCCGGCACATGTAAGCAAAAGACTGCATGACCTGCAGCGTGCTGTCGAAGGCTTCTTTGGAAAGCAGCCCTTCGCCTTCTGTTTTCTGGGCAAGCCGCAGCATTTCTTTCTGATTGAAGACCATGTTGTAGGCGCCGCTTTTATAAATATGGCTGATGACAAGACGGGCCGAGTTAGAGCCGATGTCGATGATTGCAATTCTCTGCATAATATGTCTCCCCAAACTGTTTCCGGCAATTACCTGTAATTGATACGATGTTTTTATTGAAGGATCATTTACGCTTTCTAATCAATATTATAACCCATTCTGCCAAAATGACAAAATCCACTTCGCGTTTTTGTGGAGAAGCGCAGGCTGTCGGATATTTTGTAGGGAGTTTTATAAAAAAATTTAAATTCTGCTTCTATATACAAGGATTTTTTTAACATTTGTCGAAAATCTAAATGATAGCTGTTTGCAGATATTCAGTAAGCGCCGATGCATTTGCGCTCGCGTGCGCCTGCTGCAACAGGAACCGGCGAACGCGGACGTTCTGTTGATCGGTTTATTACTAAATTGTCGCGAAAAAAATCGTCACTATACAAATCATCACTATAAAAAGTATGGAGAATTTTTATGAAACGGAAAACTTATACCACACTGGCGGCGATCCATCTGGGGTCGGAGATGCTGCGCCTGCGAATTGTGGAATATCGCAGCCTCAGCCGCATCAAGGTCATCGAGCAATGCGAATACCCCATCCGCCTGGGGGAAGAAGCCTTCAAAAACAAAAGCATTCCTTTCTCCATGGTAGAAGAAATCTGCCAGGTGCTGCAGGGATTTAAGGAACTGATGCAGGAGTACGGCACGGACGTGTATACGGCGCAGGCCACCACAGCTGTGCGGGAAGCCAGCAACAAAGTGTTCATGCTGGACCAGATCAAACTGCGGACCGGACTGGACGTGACTGTCACGGAAATGCCCATGGAAATTTATACAAAGTATGTGGCCATCCGTAAAACCGTCAGGGACCAGCACATCTCCAGCGAAAAGGGCATCATGCTGCTGGATATTTCCTCCGGCGGCCTGGGTGTCACCCTGTTGCAGGACGAGCAGATCAAATTCCAGGAGAATTTCCATATCGGCATCATCCGGATCAAAGAAAGCTTTAATAATTACCAGCGCAGCAGCCTGCATTTCAACAAGGCGCTGATGCAGTTCCTGTCCAGCACCATGGGGCCGGTGCGCAAGGCGCTGGAAGGGCAGGCGGTCAAATATCTGGTGCTTTCCGGAACGGAAACGGAACTGCTCTTAAAGGTGATGGGCATCCGCGACAAGAATAACGTGCAGCGCGTCACCACGGAAGAGTTCCGGAAATTCTTTGACAAGGTCCTGAAGCTGAACCTGCCCCAGCTGCGGAAGACGTACCAGCTGACAGAAACAGAAGCGGAACTGGCGCTGCCCATGGTGCTGCTGTATGAAAAACTGCTGGACCTGGCGCCCTCGGCCAAGGAAATCATCATTACCAGCGATACCTTCCTGGACGGGCTGATCCTGCTGCGGATCATCCGGGAAAAGGATGAAAATTACACCCGCATGCTGGAGGAGGAGAAGATGAGCCTCGTCCATCATGTAGGGGAAGATTATGAGTACGATTACCGGCATGTGACCCAGGTGGAACGGCTGGCGCTGATCATCTTTGACCGGATCGGGAAAAAGTACGGGCTGGACGATCATTGCCGGCTGCTGTTACGGGCGGCGGCCATCCTGCACGATATCGGGAAATACGTTTCCATGCGCAGCCATTCCCTGTATTCCTACCAGCTGATCATGGGCACCGACCTGCTGGGCTTTACGGAAGAAGACAAACAGATCATCGCCATGGCTTCTTACTATCATGCCCATAACGTATTGGAGCGTGACGAAAAACGGGTGCCGGAACTGAAAAGCGAGCTGGTTCCCGTGGTGGCAAAATTATCTGCCATCATCCGGCTGGCCGATGCGCTGGACCGAAGTTATATGCAGAAGATCCAGCAGTGCAAGGTTACCCTGCACAACCGGGAACTCACCATTGAAGTGGTCAGCAAGGCGGATCTGGATCTGGAAGAGTGGACCTTTGCTTCCAAAGTGTTGATGATGGAAGAAGTATACGGATTTAAAGTACGTCTGGAACGGGTGGAATCATTATGAGCGAAAGTAAAAATAAAACGGGAATCAAAACGAAACGCAATGTAGTGGCGGCCGAAAAGAAAACGGCAACCGCAGTAAAAAAAGCGGCGGCTGTTGTGAAAAAACGAATTAAAAACGCAGCGGCCAGCGTTTCCGCGCAGGAGAAAACGGCAGACAAAACCGCGGCGGCAAAAGCGGTAAAAGTCAGCAAAGCGGACCTGAAACGGCCGGAGTATTTCTTCAACCGGGAGCTGAGCTGGCTGAAATTTAACCTGCGGGTGCTGCGGGAAGCGGAAGTGAAAACCACGCCGATCCTGGAACGGCTGAAGTTTATCGCGATCACCTCCTCCAACCTGGATGAGTTTTTCATGGTCCGGGTAGCCGGACTGTGGGATCAGTATGAAAACGGCGTGACCAGTAAGGATCCTTCCGGGCTGACGGTGCGGGAACAGCTGCGGATGATCTCCCAGGCGGCCCATGAGCAGATGAAACTGGAAAGCAAAATCCTGACGGATGTGCTGGAGGATCTGAAAAAAGCCGGCGGACCGCAGATCAAAACCATCGAAGAATGCAGCGACGAAGGGAAAGAGTGGCTGGAGAATTATTATCAGGAAGTGGTGTACCCGGTGCTGACGCCCATGGCGGTGGATGCCTCCCGTCCGTTCCCGTTCCTGGGCAATAAAACCCTGAACCTGGCTGTGCAGCTGATCACGGTAGACGGGGAAGAAAGCATGAGCGTGGTGCAGGTACCGTCCCTGCTGCCCCGCCTGATCGAAATCCCGGTAGAAGAAAAGCGCACGTTTATCTATCTGGAAGAACTGATTACCATTCATTGCAAATACCTGTTCCGGGGCTGCCAGATCCTGGACGTGGTACCTTTCCGCCTCACCCGGGACAGCGACCTGGATGTGGATGAGGACGATATTGAAGACCTGCTGCGGGAAATCGAAAAATCCCTGCGGCAGCGGAAACGGGGCGCGGCCCGCCGGCTGGAAATTGCCAAGACCGGCAATAACAGCATTAAAAAATTCCTGGAAGACAATCTGGACCTGACGGATGAGGAAATCTATGAAATCTCCGGACCGTTGGACGCTACCTGTTTCTTTAAATTCGTGTCATTGGATAAGATGTGGCCCTGGCTTCACGAACCCTTTGTACCCCAGCGCCCGAAAGATCTGCCGGAGTACGACAATCTGTTTGACCGTCTGAAAGAAAAAGATATTTTGCTGTTCCATCCCTACGAAAGCTTCGATCCGGTAGTGAAGTTTGTCAGCGATTCGGCCAACGACCCCAAGGTGCTGGCCATCAAGCAGACCCTGTACCGCGTCAGCGGCAATTCGCCCATTGTAGCGGCGCTGGCCCGGGCTGCAGAAAACGGCAAGCAGGTCACGGTACTGGTAGAACTGAAAGCCCGCTTCGATGAAGAGAACAACATCCTCTGGGCCCGCCGTCTGGAAAAAGCCGGCGCTCATGTAATCTACGGTCTGGTGGGGCTGAAGACCCATGCGAAGATCATTCTGGTTGTGCGGCAGGAACCCGACGGCATCAAACGCTACGTGCATCTGGGCACCGGCAACTACAACGACAGCACGGCCAAGCTGTACACCGACATGGGCCTGATGACGGCCAACGACCAGTTCGGCAGCGACGCCTCCGCATTTTTCAATCTGCTTTCCGGTTACTCCAAGGCGCCTGTCTGGAACAAGCTGGTAATGGCGCCCATCGGGCTGCGGGAAAAAATCTATGAACTGGTGGATAATGAGATACGCATCGTGAAAGAAGGCGGGGAAGGTCACATCATTGCCAAGATGAACTCCCTGCTGGACCAACCGGTCATTCAGAAATTGTATGAAGCGTCCATGGCGGGCGTGGAAATTGAACTGATCGTCCGGGGCATCTGCACCCTGCGCCCCGGTCTGGAAGGTATCAGCGACAATATTACCGTGCGCAGTATTGTGGGGCGGCAGCTGGAGCACAGCCGTATCTTCTGGTTCGCCAACAACGGCGACGAGCAGCTCTTCATGAGCAGCGCCGACTGGATGCCCCGTAACCTGAACGACCGCGTGGAGCTGTTCTTCCCGGTGGAAACGGAAGAGCATATCAAACGGATCAAGAGCATCCTGCAGCTGTACCTGGAGGACAACGTGGGCGCCCACATGATGCAGAGCAACGGCAACTACCGGAGAGTCGTGGCCGGAAAGGGAAAAGAAATCAGCTCCCAGAGCCTGCTGTACGAACAGGCCCAGCTGGCAGCAGCGGAAAATATGGAAAAAATCCCCATGGAGCAACGGCTTCGTCCGGCGCCGCGGCAGGAAGACGAAGAATAAGAAGTATCGTTTTTACATGAAACGGCTTTGTGAGTTCTTTGGTGTTCCTGTTGCAATGGATTTTTCAGCTTTGCCTGACTTACTAAAGATTTTAGGTAAGGATATTGTTAAATTGCCCATTCTTTGATATAATAATATGGAATTTTGAGGAGGGGCACTATGATGGAAAAATTTACCGTGACAATCAACTATCACGGAAATTATGGATATATTGAATATGATCCGGATACCAAATCCGCAGCTGTATATCTGGGGGTAGAAGAACCCAGGGCAGCGGTGGAAAAGTATCTGGCGGAGCCCCACACGTTTAAGGTTTGTGTGGGTCCCACCATCCGGGATTTTCAGGAAGTAACGCTGCAGCCGCTGGAAAGCCTGGAAAATTTTCAGCTTTGCCTGACCCGCATGTGGGTCGCCATTGATGTGCGGGTGGAATGGAGCATGCCCCCCGGTATGGCGGAAAATTTGTAACAATCAAAATGCCGGCAACAAATCGGCATTTTCTCTCTTTATGTACGCTGTATGCAACGCGTGCGTTTATAAAATTTTAAATTGTTTTACATGGTTCCGTAGCTCAGCTGGATAGAGCAACCGCCTCCTAAGGCGGTGCTCTAAGAAATTCTCAGGATTTTGAAATGCAGTAATCAAGCAGGATTGAAGACCTTACCTCGTTATTCAAATCATGGAATGCGCGAAACTTTCGCGAAAATTTTTGAACATCAGATTTTTTTGTAAAGAGTATTTGACAATTACCGATACTGATTTATAATTAGTTGTAACATGGTTCCGTAGCTCAGCTGGATAGAGCGGCACCCTCCTAAGGTGAAGGTCGGCAGTTCGAATCTGCCCGGGATCACCAAAAATAAACCCCTGACTTATATTAAGAGTCAGGGGTTTGTTTTTTATGGTTTGCCGAATCGTCATCCGGCTTATCGTCCTTTTTTCTGTCCATAAGATGCTGATAGGTATTGGACAATGCTTCCACACCTTCCTTGCGACTGGTATTGAGCGTCCTCAGGTAGATCATTGTGGTTGACAGGCTTTTGTGTCCCAGCATGGTCTGTACTGTAGTCAGCGGTACCTGGTTGTTGACGGAATAACTGGCTGCCATTCTCCGGAAACCATGTACATCGATAGGCGGCAGGCCATGTTTTTTCAAAAACTTCCGCATATAATGATGGAAGCTTTCCCGGCTGGGCAGTTCCGCCTCCCGTTGGCGGTTATTTTTTACGGTACGTTTAATGAACACATACATGTTGGGATTGTCCATGTTGCGATGCCGTAGCCATGCAGTCTGGTACTCTTTATGCTTACGCAGAAGTTCCATACAGAAATCGTCAAAGTAAACCGTGCGGGTTTCCATGCCTTTGGTACGGTTCTGTACCAGCGTCTTGTTTTTTTCGATATAAATATCCTTTGAAATCGTAATCCGCTTATTCACATAATCGATATCACTCCATGACAGGGCTATCAGTTCTCCTGACCGGGCCCCTGTGATGAGGGCAAGATAGAAGAAGAGCTGGTTCTTAACGTTTGTGCCATTTTCTTTAAGCCCAAACAGTTTTTGAAGCAGTGTTGCCAGCTGGTCATCCTCCAGTATAGGTTTTACCTTGTAGTTAGGCTTGGGACGTTTATCCCTGGGAATATCATCAATAGGGTTATGGGTGATATAGTTCCATTCTTTTGCCTTGTTCAGCATAGCACGGAGAATTTTGTACAGGCCGAAGATAGTAGCTGGTGCGATGGAACCGAAATGTCCATCCAGACGGTCGCCATAGGCACGAAGTTCATTGATATAATCTATTATCATTTCCGCCGATATTTTGTTAAGGCGAATATGCCCAAAATATGGCCTCAGTCTTGTCTCTATGGCGCAGCTGTTTCCATTATGTGTGTTGGGGCTGAGGGTCTTGCTGTGTTTCTTCAGCCAGATATCTGCGAACTGTGTGAAGCGGATGCGGTTTGCGTTTTGAGGTGCTTTCTTTGTGAATTCAAGGTACAGTTCCTGAAGTTTCTTATCTGCCTGCGCTTCAGAGCAGGGGCCGATAGTCTGACTTATTCTGTTAGGTTTCCCGTCAGCCCTGAATTTGTTGCTGACGTAGAGCCGCCATTTACATTTTCCCGTGGCTTTCAGAGCGTTCGGATCCAATGATTGTTTATGACCGGGCATGGTTCTTTGCTCCTTTCTAATGATTTGGCGGTAGCGGCATGCCTCCGCTACCGCCACAATGATTAAGCGGTTTTTTTCCCAAGGCCTTTTGCCTTGAATGCTTCGACCTTTTCCCGTGAAAAGATAAAACGGCGTCCGACCTTCATGGCGGGCAGCTTCTTCTCGCGGATCCAGGCATAGATGATGTTTTTGCTGGCCTTGCCCTCAAAGATGTCGATAACATCTTCGACATAGATGAGATCACCTGCCTGGGCAACAGTGTTGCTGGTGTAATCCATATGGAACCTCCTCCTTTCGTCTAGATTTTTATCTTGATTTTTATGGAACAAGATGCTATGATAAAAGAGGTAAATCGCTAAAATATTTTGCACTATCGTTATACAAGATTAATTAATCGTAAATTACGATTTTCTAATACCAGTATAACATATTTTTCGTAGTTGTCAAGAGTTTAATATTGGAGGTATCATGTCAGTTCGTGATGCATTTTCTCTGCGGTTTTCGCTGTTACGGTCCGTCCACCGCCAAACCTATAAGGAACTGAGTGATGTTCTTTGGCTGAGTTCGAATTCTATCAACGAATGGACCCTTTCAAAAAACAATTTTCCCAACCCTGATACACTGGTCCTTCTTGCTAACATGTACGGCGTCTCTGTGGACTGGCTTCTTGGCCGTACCGATACGCTTTATATTCATGAGATTATGGCTCCGATCGAAGATTCGTTTGTGTTGGGTTTGTTGAAAGCTGTTTTTGAGATACCAGAGGCGTATAGGGATGCTGCAGACCGGAAGAACGCGTATTCTCTGGGTGTTAGGGCTAATATTATTACTTTGGTCTTTACTTCCCAGTATTCTGCGATGGTTCGTGTTCTGGGCAAGGGGTTTTATAAGAATTCTAATTATGAGGCGCTCATAATTGCTCATGATATCGATATCCGGAATGTGATGGTTGATAAACTTATAGGTCAGGATGATCTTGTGGGCAGGCTTTTGAGAAGGGAAAAGTTGGAACCGCCGTTTGACGTTGAGTTTGCATTTAAACAGTTAAATTATAATTAGGCTCTAGAAAGTTGGTTGACGTTTCGTTCAGCGGGAATATCAAGAATCCTTAATCGCTTTCAGATTTGTTTTTTCTTTTAAAGTAGTACCTGTTGAGGCAGTTGATAAAAGTCAGGGTGGTAGTTTTAAACTACTGCCCTGACTTTTTTATAAAATAATTCGTAGTTCTATAGTCTTTTCAATATTTATCAGTCGTATTTTGCATGGCTGCGATTGCTATCCGTGCCGTTTCCATTATGAGTTTTTGCTTTTTTGGGCTAAGTCTACCATAAATTTCAATAAGTTCGGTTACGTCCGGAGATTGCTGGGGTCTGTTAATCCATTCGTATGGTAAGTCGCAGGCCAGCCAGCTTGGGTCAACGTTCAATACTTTTGCAAGACGTCTAATGTATGAGATGTTTGGTGCGCTTTTGCCGTTAATGTATAGGCTAATAGTGGCGGGACTTATGGGTTTCAGACCCCACGATTTGTCTTCGGTAAGGGCTGCGACCTCTTTGGCGGTGTATTGTCTCTTCTTGATGATGTAGTTCAAACGGAAAGCAATAGAATCTTTGCTGTTCGGGTTGCGGTTTTCCTGTTTTACTATTAATGATTTGATATTGTCTTTGTTCATGTTGTTGGTCTCCTTGAGATTTAATTAATATTTTAATAAAGCCTTAGGCAACAATAACTCCCTTTCATAGGTCATTGTTTGTATTTGCCGTCTTAGCAATTATGTATCCCATGTTATGGCACTCTGCTGCAAACATGTTGCGTATGTCAATGATTTGATTCTCGCTATTGTCGTTGCAAATTGACTTAATGGCGGGAACAACAACTGTTCTCGCGTGGTGTTCCAGTAATTGTAATTCGTCCTCGGTCAGTTTGTTATAATCATCAAATATTATCAGTTGCTCAGATATGGGCAATTTGTCGTAGTTGTCAGGTACAAAGGTGCTCCAACGTTCAACATAGCTTCCTACGCTCCAAATAGGCGTTTTACCTATACAAATGCACACGGCTACGCAAACGTTTTCGTCAGGAAAGTATTTTTTAAACCATTCTGGATCTTCATGGTCGTAAACTGGTTTTACGATAAGTTTATTGCGATATCGTACAGCTTTTCCATTAAGTGATTTAAAATAAATCATTACTATATTGTCTCCTTTGAATTTTTTATTATTTATAATAAGGCCATTGGGCAACGATAGATCCCTTTCTTAAATCTATTGTTTGAATTTGCCGTGGCTTTTATAACTAGATTCGGTTTTTCGTTTTTCTTTTTTTCTTTTCTGAGCAGCCATTACCAGAAATTTTGCAGGGGGAAAGGGGGATGGCGATTATAAGGCCGATAGGCCGCGCCACCCTTTCTCCCCTGTAAAATTCCTGGTAGGATGCGCCGGAAAAGAAAAAAAGAAGGTTAAATAACCTTCCTGGTGTTAAGTAATATTGAATTATATTATATTGATTTATTAAAATAGCCGAAGAACTGTGTGTTGAAATTGTTTTGGGTATAAATCTTATAACCAATATTCTTTTGCCCGAAGAAAAATGTCAAGGAAATTTTCGACGGAAGTAATTGGCCTTGAACTTGCTTTGGGTACAAATCTTATAACCGGTTTTCTTTTGCCCGAAGAAAAATGTCCAGGAAATTTTCGACGGAAATAATTGGTCTTGAAATTTTTTGGGTACAAATCTTATAACCAATTATTTTGAAAAATGAAAGGGTCTGGAGTTAATTTTGTTGCTTGGAATTTTTGGAAAGTTTAAATTATCTACTGTCTCTTGCTTCTTGTTTGTCATGATAGTATTGTCTGTTGATTTCTTCGTTGCAAATGCATTCCTGATTAAATGATGCCGGTAGGCATACGATGGAACATCGTCCGCTTGCGGTGGGCCCTCACGCTCAGTGGACGGACTTACACTTCTCGAAGAGAAGTGGGTAAGTTCGCCTTCCGCTTAAATTGAAAATTGAGTTTGTATAGTGCTCATTTTGGGGAATTGTGTATGATTTTTTGTCTTAAATTTGGGGAAATATGTGGTAAAACTTGCGGATTTTTGTCAACCTACATAATTCCCCAAAATCAATCTGGGGAATTGCGTATGATATTTTGCCTTAAATTGGGGAAATATGTGGTAAAACTTGCGGATTTTTGTCAACCTACATAATTCCCCAAAATCAATTTGGGGAATTATGTATGATATTTTGCCTTATATTTGGAGAATTATATGGTAAAACATGTAGATTTGCCGGCCTACAAAATTCCTAATTATTGTTTTGATTAATATATTGGAATCTATTTTGAGCATATATCTTGGTCATAAAATTTTTGTGGGTCACAAATCTTACGACTAATTTTTTTGCCGGAAGAAAAACGGTCTGGAAAAATTTTGGCAGCAACGAATTGGCCAAAAAAAATTTTGAGGGTTATCTTCACTTTTAGGGGTAAAAAAAGAAAGTGAGAAAAACGAGCGTCAGTTTTCTCACTTTAACTATAATTCGGTTATAATCTTAGTCTCCAAACCGTAACAGTTTGATCACAAGATTTTTTATGCATCGATATTTTCAAATACTCAGCAAGTATGAGTTTATGAACTATTATTTAATAGCCAGATACCGAATGATATATATTTGTGGTGGAACATTGCAATTAAACAAAGTGTTTTTGCGTTGAGTGCTTTCGCAATTGTCAATTTTTGTTGCCGTATGTTAAGAGAGTAAATTTAGCTTCACCTGTTTCGTTGATTTCATTGATCCATTCTTCGATTTTTTTTAATCTTGAACTTTTAAATGATGTTTCTGACAAAATATGTTTATATTGTTGCAATACAATTAAGTTTGCTATGGCTTCTAAATTATTATAATGTATTACATTATAATTATCATCAAGTTTATATGGTATGTTTTCTTGAAATTTCATATAACATTGCTCTTCGGCATATTTAATAGATTCTTCAGTATATGGATTATACGACATACCAAAGAGCCAGTCGGTTGTTGTACCGAAAGTTGACGCAATTGACAACATGGTCAATGCACCTGGTATTCGTGTCTTTGTTTTATAAGCGTCTAATGTTTTGTGATCAACAAGAACGATTCTTTCTAGTTCTCTTGATTTCATAGGATACAAAGATAATAATTTTGAAAGATTGTTTTTAAGATCATTTTTTAAGAAATCTAAACAAATTTTCATTTTGAACTCCTTTCTTTGGTGTTCTATTCGTATTTCTTAATATTATAATATGTTTGAATGATTAGTTCAATAATCTAATAGCTTATGAGAAAGACCGGCATAATATTTTTGGAAATAATATGCCGGACTTTTTTTTACCATACTATTAGAGCTACTTCTCTACCATTGGTACATTGCCCCAGGTGAACAGTTGGGTTACGATTTGTTTACATTCATTATAAATAATAATTATAAAGTTAAAAGAAAGGCGGATAAAACAGAATAAAGCAGAGAGCGCTATCGTCTGATTCTCTTAAGTGGTACGTTGAAAAAGAACGGTTGTCTGGACTGTGATAAGCTGCATCACTGCGATAAGGCATTGGATACGGCCCATACGGTTCTGCAATGCTCCTTGGAAAAAGTGCGGCAGTTCCTGCCGTCCATATGCCAGCCCCTGTCGTTGGAGGCCTATCTTGAAACAGCAGGCCATACCGGGTGTGCCGGTTTTTGCGAAGAAATCGCGGACGAAGAGGAGGATGCACCGGACTATGAAGAGGAGCTGAGCGGCTATCGCGTTGACCCAATCGAAGAAGCGGAAACGGATCTTGTCGATTGGGATTTCAGGAAAAAACTACAACCACAGCTGGATCGACTGGATCCAAAGGAAAAGGAAATCATAGAGCTGCATAACGGGCTTGGCGGTGAACGGGTGCATACACTGGAAGAGATAGGATGTCGGTATGGCGTCACTCGTGAGAGAATCCGGCAGATAGAACAAGGCGCAGTGAAAAATTTGCAGGCCCTGTGTTGGAGAAATGCTCATCCAAATGAACAGGTCAGCCAGAACAAAGACATAGAGCCGCAGAAAGAACAGACCGGTAAAGTGTGTCTGCAGAAAAAACTGCCTGATAAGGTACATATGGAAAAAGAAAGTCCAAAGATTCTCTTGTTCGATATAAAATCAGACCGAAGAAAAAACAGGAGACTGTGGGAATTACTAGTAGACTACAGAATAGACCATAAACTGAACAGAGTTAATATGGCGAAACTGTGCGGTATATCGAAGGTTACTCTTGCCCGCCTTGAGGAACCGTTCGGCATGTATTGTCCCAATAGCAAGATACTCCTCAAAATCTTTGAGAATCTGGATATCAGCGGAGACACGGTAATGGATGTGATGACGTATGATGAAAAGTTCCGTAACATGAATCTTGCCTGGAGATGGGATCAGTGGAACGAAGACAGGCTGCTGAAGTATTATCATCAGATGAACAGGGCTGGGAAGGCGATCGCACTGGAGAAGATCAAGACGCTGGCCAAATTAAATAAGTTATAGAGATACCTATATTCCAGCCGAACACAAATCGGCTGGATTTTTGTTTCCTTGCAGTCTAAAAATATTGACTTATTTTTAGAATTGCGTTACAATACGATTAGAGAGTCTAAAAATTAAGCGTTATTTTCGGAACATCGCAAGGAGGATGAAGAACAATGGCTGACGATAAGGTAATGAGTCTGTTTGAAGAAGCAGAAATCCCACAGATAACGGTTGTCAATAGAAATGATCCTGCAGCTGATAATAATCTGATACGATGTCATTGGGTTAATTATGAAGATACAACAATGGAAGAACCTTTGAGCCTTTTTGACGGATATCAGGACTTGAAGGTTATTTCTTTCTCCTACAATTTTGGCTTTGTGGCACGGATAACGGAAAAGTTTGAAGAAGCACAGATTATTCTTGGCGCAGAGTTTGTCGCATCCAAGCTGAACCAGACATTAGCTAACCAGATGGATGAGATACTGGCAACGGCTGATGAATTACGTTTAAGCCTGCATCGTAATAAAAAGCTGGCAAAACGTGTTGTTGAGGAGGAAGTAGAGATTCGGTGTCCGATGGCAATGATCGATCATCGCAAGATATATCTCCTAAAGGCGGATGATGGTAGGACCCGTACAATTATGCCTTCTGCCAATCTCTCCGCCCGGGCTTGGACAGGGTTCAACCAAATCGAAAACTTTGTTGTTAGCGATGACCCTGCCACCTACAATGCGTATCTGACAGAATTTGAAACTGCGTGGGAATTGTCTGAGTCTGTAC